>JAFEEZ010000353.1 GCA_018240825.1 Pseudomonadota bacterium
CTCCGACCAGCAATTGCAAGGCGTTGAGGTCCTGCGCTAGCGCCGTGGTCTGCGCTGCCACGTCCGCCCTTGCGGCGTCCAGCACCAGCTGCGCCTGGCGCAGGTCGGTGCGCGGCGCGATCCCGCCGTCAAGGCGTTTCCGCGTCAGGTCGACGCTCTTCGCCGCGTTTGTCGCGGTATCCTGAGCGATCTTGAGCAGGCTCTTGTCGGATGCATAGGCGAGCCACGCATCGGCGATGTCGCCGATCAGCGTCAGCCGCGTCGCGCGCGCGGCCGCTTCGGTCGCGAAATAGCGGTTCTGCGCGGCCGTAGTCAGCGAACGGATGCGGCCGAACAGGTCGATTTCGAAACCGGTAATGCCGATGTCAGAGGAAATGCTGGCCCGCGCCCCGCCGGTCGAACCGGTGCTCGTCGAGCTGTTGCCGTTCCGTGCGGCCACTCCCGCCGTGGCGTCGACTTCGGGCAGCAATTCGGCACGCTGGATGTGGAACTGGCCGCGCGCGATCGCGATATTGGCGGCGGCGACGCGCAAGTCGCGATTGTTGACCAGCGCCCGCGACATGATCGTCTGCAACCGTGGGTCGCGGAAGATGTCCTGGCGCCGCACCGTTGGCAGCGCCTCCTCGCTGGCGCGCAAATAGGCGTCCCCGACCGGCCAGCTCGGCGGCGCCGGCGTCTCCGGACGGACATATGGAGGCGCGAGCGAGCAGGCCGTAAAACTCGTCATGAGGCCGAACGCGGCGAGTTGGCGGATCATGGAGGATTCTCCGCGGTCGGCGCCGGATGCTCGTGATGCAGCCGTTTCAACGCATCGCGCGTGGTGCGGCGGACGAGGACGAAGAATAACGGTATGTAGAATATCGCGAGGATGGTCGCCGTCAGCATGCCGCCGATGACAGCGGTGCCGATCGCGATGCGGCTGTTGGCGCCGGCGCCGGTCGATATCGCCAGCGGCAGCACGCCGAAAATGAACGCAAAACTGGTCATCAGGATCGGACGGAGGCGGATGCGGGCGGCTTCCAGCGCGGCGTCGATCACCCGCTTGCCCGCTTTCTCCGCCTGTTCGGCGAACTCGATCATCAGGATGGCGTTTTTCGCCGCCAGCCCCATCGTCGTCAGCAGCCCGATCTGGAGATAAACGTCATTTTGCAGACCGCGGAGCGTCACCGCGAAGATGGCCCCGACCAGTCCCAGCGGGATGACGAGCAACACCGCAACCGGGATCGTCCAGCTTTCGTAGAGCGCGGCGAGGCAAAGGAACACCACCAGCAACGACAGACCGTAGAGTAGCGGCGCCTGGCCGCCGGACAGCCGTTCCTGATACGATGCGCCGCTGAGTTCAACCGAGACGCCCGGCGTTCTGGTGGCCAGCGCTGTGATCTTTTCCAGCGCATCGCCGGAACTCTTGCCCGGCGCCGCCTGACCCGACACTTCGTATGAGGCGATGCCGTTGAAGCGGCTGAGCGAGGTCGGCGCGGTCGACCAGCTGGTCGTTGCGAACGACGAGAACGGCGCCATCTGACCGGTCGACCCGCGCACGTACCATTGCGCGATATCCTGCGGCGTCGATCGATACGGCGCATCGCCCTGGACATAGACTCGCTTGACCCGGCCGCGGTCGTTGAAATCGTTGACGTACCGCCCGCCCCAGGCGGTCGACAGGGTCGAATTGACGTCGGCCTGGGCGAGGCCGAGCACTGCCAGCTTCTGCGGATCGATGTCGACCTTCAGCGTGGGCTGGTCGGGCAGATCGCTGAGCCGCACATTGGCGAGGTCGGGATCGGCGCGGGCATCGGACAGCAGGCGGTCGCGCGCCGCCTTGAACTGCTCGCGCGTCAGCCCGCCGGTGTTCTGCAGTTCGATCGTGAACCCGGACGACTGCCCGAGTCCGCGGACGGCGCCGGGCACGGTCGCGAAGACTTCGGCGTCGCGCAATCCCGCCAGAGCCTGGTTGGCGCGGCGGGTGATCGCGTCGGCGCTGTTTTCGTCGCCCTTGCGGTCTTTCCACGGGGCGAGCGAGATGAAGCCGCGCCCGGCATTTTGCCCGCCGCCGCCGCCGCCGCCGGTGCTGCCCGCGACGGTGAAGATCGCCGCGACGTTCTTGCCTTCGGTGTTGAGAAAGTAGTTCTCGATCTCCCGCTGCACCTCGCGCGTGCGGTTGATCGTCGCGCCGGCGGGCAGGTTGAACTGGACCGACGCGAAACCCTGGTCCTCGGTCGGCAGGAAGCCCGTCGGCAACCGCACGAACATGATCATGAGCAACGCTACGACGATCGCATAGATGCCGATGAACAGCCATTTGCGGTCCACTACCCGCGAAACGGCGCCGGTATACCATTCGACCATCCGCTCGAAATTTCGGTTGAACGCCTCGCGCGCGCGCTCCGTCTTGCCGTACGCCCACGCATCGTGGTTCTCGTTTTCCTTGCGCTTGAGCATGGTCGCGGTCAGCGCGGGCGTCAGGATCAGCGCGACGATCACCGACAGCGCCATCGCCGACACGATCGTCAGCGAGAATTGGCGGTAGATCACGCCGGTCGATCCGCCGAAGAACGCCATCGGCAGGAAAACCGCCGACAACACGAGCGCGATCGCGACCAGCGCGACCTGGATTTCGCCCATCGACCTTACCGTCGCGTCGCGCGGGCGCATGCCGGGATTTTCGTGCATCACGCGCTCGACATTTTCGACCACGACGATCGCGTCGTCGACGAGCAGGCCAATCGCGAGCACGAGCCCGAACAAGGTCAGCGTGTTGATCGAGAATCCGGCGATTGCGAACACACCGAACGTGCCGAGCAGGACGACCGGCACCGCGATCGTCGGGATGAGCGTCGCGCGCCAACTTTGCAGAAACACGAACATGACGATCACGACCAGCACGATCGCTTCGAACAAGGTTTTCACCACGTCCTCGATCGACAGCTTGATGAACGTCGTCGAGTCGTTGGGAAAGGCGTAAGTGAAACCGGGCGGGAAACCCTTCGATCGCGCGATGATTTCCTTCTTCACCAGTTCGGCTGTCGTCAGCGCGTCGGCTCCCGGCGCCAGGCTGACCGCGATGCCCGCCCCCGGATGGCCGTTGACCCGGCTCACCACGGCGTAGTTTTCCGCCCCGAGTTCGACCCGCGCGACGTCGGACAGATGAACCGTCGAACCGTCGGGACGCGTCTTCAGCACGATGTTCGCGAACTCCGCCGGCGTGGACAGCCGCGACTGGGCGGTGACGGTCGCGTTGAGATACTGATCCGGTCCGCTGGGCGTACCGCCGATCTCGCCCGATGCGACTTCGGCGTTCTGCGCGCTGACCGCAGTGACAACGTCGCTCGGCATCAACCCGACCGCCGCGAGCCGATCGGGGATCAGCCAGATCCGCATGGCGTATTGCGCGCCGAAAACGTTGGTGTCGCCCACTCCCGGCAATCGCCCGATCGGGTCCTGAAGGTTCGTCACCATGAAATCGGAGACGTCCTGATTGGTCTTCTGATCGGTGGTGTCGTAGATGGCCGCGATCAGCAGGAAATCGGGGTTGGACTTGGTGACCGTCAGCCCCTGTTGCTGAACCTGCTGCGGCAATCGGCTCAGCGCTTGCTGCACCTTATTCTGCACCTGGACCTGGGCGATGTCAGGGTTGATCCCCTTCGCGAACGTGACGCTGATCGTCACCGAACCGCGCGACGACGAATTGGTCGAGAAATACAAAAGCCCGTCGATTCCGGTCAGCTGTTGCTCGATCACCTGCGCGACGCTGCTCTCCAGCGTTTCGGCCGACGCGCCGGGGTAGCTCGCACGGATGTTGACCTGCGGCGGCGCAATGTCGGGGAATTGTTCGACGGGCAGCGTGAAGATGCTGCCCAGTCCGACCAGCATGATGATGATGGCGATCACCCATGCGAAGATCGGACGATCGATGAAGATGCGGGACATGGCCGGTCAGCCCGCCTTGCCGCTCTTGGTCTCGCCCCGTTTGTCGTCCTTGCCGCGCGGGGCGAGGCTCTGCGGCGATCCGGCGGCGACCGGTTTGACCGGCTCGCCCGGTTTCACCTTGCCGATCCCTTCGGTGACAATTTTGTCGCCGGGTTTGAGTCCCGCCGTCACCACCCCGTTCGCGCCGATCGTCCGCGTGACCGTGACCGGCCGTACGACAGCCTTGTTGCCGGGGCCGACCAGATAGACCTGGGCGTTGCCCCTGGCGTCGCGCGTCACCGCCTGTTGCGGAATGAGGAAGGCGTTGGGATCGGTCGCCTGCGCGAAGCTCGCGCGGACGAACATGCCGGGGAGCAGCAGCTGCTGCGGGTTGGGAAAGCGCGCGCGCAGCGTCACTGTGCCAGTCGCGGTGTCGACCATCGCCTCCGCGAACTCCACCCTTCCCGCAAAGCCGTAATCGCTGCCGTCTTCCAGCTTCAGCCGAACCTCTGCGCTGGCCGGGGTCACGCCGCCATTGGTCAGCGCGCGGCGCAGCCGGAGCAGGTCCGACGAACTTTGCTGAATGTCGACATATATCGGATCGAGCGCGGTGATCGTCGCGAGCGGATCGGCCTGGTTGGTCGTGACCAGCGCGCCTTCGGTGAACATCGATCGTCCGACCTTGCCGCTGATCGGCGCGGGAACGGTGGTGAACTTCAGATTGATCCGCGCAGTGTCCAGCGCGGCGCGGTTCTGGTTGACCGCGGCTCCGGCGGCGCGCGAGGCGGCGGCGGCGTCGGTATAATCCTGCGCCGATAGCGCTTGTTGGTCGGCAAGAGGCTTGTAACGGGCGGCTTTGATTCGCGCCGCTTCGGCCTGCGCCTCGGCGCTCGCCAGGTTGGCCGACGCCTGGTTGGCGGCGGCGCGATAGAGGCTTGGGTCGATCTGATAGAGCGGTTGGCCCTTTCGCACGTACGATCCCTCGACGAAGAAGCGTTTGCGAATGATGCCAGAGACCTGGGGGCGAACTTCCGACGTCTGGAAGGCGTTGGTTCGCCCGGCGAGCTCGGTGACGATCGCCACCGCCGTCGGCTGCGCGACGATATAGCCAATTTCGGGCGCGCCCTGCTGCCCGCGCCGTCCGCCTGTAGCGGCTTCGTCGCGCGTGCCGCAGCCGGCCAGCAATAGCGCCGCCGTAGCGATCGTGAGGAAGGGGCGCGCCGGTCGCGGCCGGCCTGCGGGCGAATTCATGGAAGGCTAGTGTGTTCCCCGTTGAAGCGTGTCAAACGCCGGTTTGTCGCAAAAGTTGTCAGTTTGCAGCGAAAAATCCCGTGGCTCCGAGGCGGCCGCGTTGCGATTGCACCGGACGGCCAGCGCGAGACTGAACGACCTCATGCCGAAGCCTCCGGGTCAAGGCGCCGGTAAAGGATCACGATCGCCATCACCGCGCCGATCGCGAGGCAGTCGGCCAGCAAGTCCCTGATATCGCAATCGCGATGCAAGGCCGGTATCGACTGAACCACTTCGATCACGGCGCCGACCAATGTCAGCCGTTCGGCGATGCGCAGCAGCTCCGTCCGCGGGTAGGCCGCCACCGCGAGCGCCGTCATTACAACGAACGCCGCCATATGCTGGAGTTTGTCCGACACGTGCAGCTCCGGCGGATGCGGAAGGACGGCCATGACGATGGCGACGATCGTTGCGGTCCAGAACAATGCACGCAGAAGCATGGAGTACCCCGTCAAAGTGGCGGCCCCGGTTGCTAACGCTGGCGCCACGATGCGCCTAGCAGAGAATCGCGGATCGCATTCGGCAGCTGGCAGGACCACATCACGTTTCCGCCTGATGCAGATCAGTGCTCCCCTCGCGACACGCGCGACGGGGCGCAGCGTGGACGGAATGTTGCGGAACAGAGACCTGCGACGCGTGTTGACCGGCCGATCGCAACCATGGGAGCCGCCGTCATGAAACAAGCCGACGATGAGCGGCGAGGAGCGGCGACTGGGGGACGGACGCCGTTTCCGGGCGCGCGGCGATGACCCGCACGGCGATACATCCATCCGCGCTGCCGGGCGCGAGCGTATCGGTCCTCGCATTGCGCGAGGAACTGCGACGCGGCGCGATGCGAACGTTCGCCAAGTTGCCTTTGCCGGACCGCGAGGTCGAGGTGCTGGAGGGCCGCGATGCAGTCTGGGCGATCGTGCGGCGCGCGGGGGGCGGCGGGCTTGCGGTTCGGGCGTGTCATATGCCAGGCGGCGCGGCGGGGGTGGCCGAAGCGCGTGCGGTTAACGGCGAAGCGCTGCGGCTGACGGTCGAGAGCGTCATTGGACGGCAAACGGTCTCCTTCCGGATCGACCCGCCCGATCTCGCGACGATGCGCATCACGGTCGAGCTGACCCCCGCCGCCGATCTGTTGATCCCCTATTTGCCGCGCGACCTCTATCCGCTCGACGAGAATGACGACCCCACCGCCGCGCGCGGCGAGGTTGAAGCGGCGCAGCGCGGGCTCAACAGCGGGCAGATCTTCTTCCATGTCGATCGGCCTGCCTTCGGGACCGTGCTCTATTTCCAGAACCTCACCGCGTTGAACGACTATTTCGTCGCGACCAAAACCAGGCCCGATGCGGCGGTCGGCGGCGAATGGCCGGAGCTCGGCTTTCTGCCGCCCACCCCGCCGCAGAGCGGCACGCCGCCCGTCGATCCGTTGCCCGCGGGCAAGCCGGTGACGGTCTCCGACGCGATCCTGGTGTTCCACGACGATACGACGCGCGACGAACAGGATTCGGCGCGCCGCTTCCTGCAAATGACGGGCGCCGCGTATCGCCGGATCGACCTGCCCGACACCGAATATCGCGACTGGCCGTGGCGCGCCGAACGCTCGATCCGCGACTTGACCAGCCGCGACGCGAGCATCTGGCATTACGGCCACCGCTATATCCACCCCTACACCGCCAGCGAATATCCCGACATCATGGCGCAGATGTCGCTGCTGTCGGCGATCCGCGATTTCGACGCGTGGCGGGGCAAGGCGTCGCCGATCGCCGACGAACTCGCCGCCGGGCTCGGCAAGTTTCACGACGCCGCGCTCGGGACGATGCGGCGCTATCTGCCCAATGTGAGCAAGGACAAGGACAAGAAGGCGGTCGACAGCTGGTATCTCTATCACCCGCTGCTCAACCTCGCGCATCTCGCGCTCGGCGGCGACGCGCGGGCAAAGCGGCTGTTCACGTCGTCACTCGATTATGCGATCAAGGCGGCGCGGCATTTCGACTATATCTGGCCGATCCAGTTCAAGGTCGACACGTTCGACGTCATCGTCAAGGCGCGCAACGATGACGGGCTCGGCCAGACCGATGTCGGCGGGCTGTACGCCTATGTGATGCTCCAAGCGTTCGAACTGACCGATGACGCGCGCTATCTCGACGAGGCGCGCGCCGCGATCGCGGCGGTCCGGGGCATGAGGTTCGAACTCAATTATCAGGCGAACCTCACCGCGTGGGGCGCGGCGGCGTGCATGCGGCTGTGGCGCATCACCAACGAAGAATATCATCTCCGCCAAAGCTACGTCTATCTCGCCAGCTTCTTCCACAATTGCGCGATCTGGGAATCACAGATCGGCCACGCGAAGCATTACACCAACTTCCTCGGCGTGACTTGTCTTCATGACGGGCCCTACATGGCCGCGTACGAATGCTTCGACAGTTTCGCGGCGTTCGAACATTATCTGCGCGACGGCGGCCCCGATCTCGATCCCGCGGCGCGGATGCTGATCAGCGAATATTGCAAATATGCGCTGTCGCGCGCGTGGTTCTATTACCCCGAAACGCTCCCCGCCGATACGATCGCGCAAAAGCCGCGCAACGGCCATATCGACCGCGACCTCTCCTTCCCGCTCGAGGATCTCTACCATGACGGCCAGCCCGCGGGGCAGGTCGGGCAGGAAGTCTATGGCGCGGGCGCGGCGATGGTGTACGCCAGCCGATCGTTTCACCGTTTCGACGGCGCTCCCTTCCGGATGTTCTGCGATCATTTCCTGATGGCGAGCGAAAGGCTGTCGAGCGACGCGGTTTCGTTCCGGCTCGACGGCGGCGACGCCTGCCGGGCGCGCGTGAGTCTGGTGCCGATCGGGCGGCGGAAGCTGCCCAAATTCGTGCTCGAGACCGCTGCGGGCGACCGTATCCGGCCGATCCACGTTGCGGGGCGCGTCGATTTCCACATACCCGCGTCGGGCAGCGTCACCCTGCGCTGGTCGGCGCGATAGACGCTGAGGCAACTCTGACGCCCCAGATGCGTTCGGTCGTGAGCGTGATAGTAAGGCGGAGAGGGCGATGAACGAGCGCGACGCGCATACCGAACAACCGTCGCCTAGGGTCCGCAAGGCCATTGCCACCGGCGGAACGACGGGGATCGGCCGCGCGATCGCGGCGCTGTTGGCGAGTGAGGGCGTCGACGTGTTCGCGCGCGGGCGTGATCCCCAGCATCTTGCCGACGCGCCGGCGCGGATCGCCGAGGTCGGACACGGACCTGGTGCGGTCGACCTCGCCGAACCGCTGACAAGCGGCGCGATATGTTCCGCGACGAGACGATGCTGCGCGCCCCGAGGATATCGCGGTCCGCGTGCACTATCTCCACACCCAGTCGCGTGGATGCAGGATAAGGAATGACGTACGACATCGACCGGCTGGTCCTGGTTCCTGACGACATCGACCTCGGCCGCTCGCCGCTCGCCGGGCAACTCGGCGAAGAGACTTATGTGCTCGGCGCGTTCAACCCCGGAATGACGCGGCTGCCCAACGGCAATCTGCTCATCATGGTGCGTGTGGCGGAAGCGCTGCGCACGCCCGTGCGCGACGGTCATATCCGCTCGATCCGCTGGGATCACGGCAAGTATGTCCTCGACGCCTGGCCGCTCGACCAGGTTCACACCGCCGACCCACGCAAGTTCACGGTGCTCGGCGGCGCGTGGCGCGTGATGGCGCTGACCTCCCTGTCGTGGCTGTTACCGGTCGAACTATCCCCCGACGGACTCGATCGAATCGCGATCCATTACGACCGTGCGATCGCCCCAGCGTACGGCTTTCAATGCTATGGAGTCGAGGACGCGCGGATCAGCAAGGTCGATGACCGCTATCTGATGACGACCTGCTCGGTCAGCCCGGAACGCCATTCGACCACGCTCCACAGCTCGGCGGACGGGCTCGACTGGCGGTTCGAGGACATCGTGCTCGATCACCAGAACAAGGATATGCTGATCTTCGAAGGGCGGATCGGCGGCGAATATTGGGCGCAGACGCGACCGCTCGGCGATCTCTATTTCGCCTACCCACCCGGCAGCGAGTGGCGTGCGGGGCCCTCGATCAATCTCGCGACATCCCCCGATGCGCTGCACTGGAAGCCGTATCGCGAACCCGGCATCCGGCCGCATAGCGCCACAGTGGCGACCGCGCGGATGGGCGGCGGGACGCCGCCGGTCGCGACCGCGGACGGCTGGCTCACGCTGTGGCACGGGGTGGAACCCAAGGAGATTGTCGGCATCTATCGCACCTATTGGTCGATCCTCGATCGCGACGACCCGAGCCGCGTGGTGCGGACCGACGACGCGCCCTTGCTCGAGGCCAACCCCGCGCTGACGGCGCCGATCGAGCACCAGATGTACCTGCGTGACGTCGTGTTCACGACCGGGATCACCGATAGCGACGACCACTATATCGTCGCGTCGGGCGAGGCCGACCTCGCGTGTCGAATCACGCACATCCCGAAGGCGATATTCGGGTTGTAGACCAGTCGCCGTCTGCTCGATCGGCGCCCCGGCACCCTAGAGATTGTTCTCCAGGACCGATTCGAGCTGGGAGACGACGTTGATCGAGATACGCTTGCTCGCAGATGAAATGATGCCGGCGCGCTCCCAGCGGGTCATCACACGGCTGGCC
>JAFEEZ010000354.1 GCA_018240825.1 Pseudomonadota bacterium
GATTTCGAACATAGCTATCCGCATTCGTGGCGCTCCAAGGCGAAGGTGATCCAGCGCGCGACGCCGCAATGGTTCATCCCGATGGACCAGTCCGAAGTGTCGGCGGAGGCCGTAATCGCGTCGCAGCTGCCGACGATCGACGCGACAGGGCTGGCGTCGCCCACGCTAGGCCTCGGGATCGGCAACGGGCCGACCTTGTGCGGTCTCGCGCTCGACGCGATCGAACGGACACGCTGGGTGCCGGAGCGCAGCAAGAACCGCATCCGGTCGATGGTCGAGGGGCGGCCTGACTGGGTGATTTCGCGCCAGCGCGCCTGGGGCGTGCCGATCGCGCTCTACGTCAATCGCGCGACGGGCGAGTATCTGCGCGACGCCGCGGTCAACGATCGCATCGTCGCGGCGTTCGAGGCGGGCGGCGCGGACGCTTGGTTCAGCGCCGATCATCAAGCGCTGCTGGGGCCGGACTATGAGCTGGCCGATTACGAGCCGATCAACGACATTCTCGACGTGTGGTTCGACTCCGGCTCGACCCACGCCTTTACGATCGAGGCGCGGTACGGCGAGGGCGTGCGCGCCGACCTGTATCTCGAAGGATCGGACCAGCATCGCGGCTGGTTCCAGTCGTCGCTGCTCGAAAGCTGCGGGACGCGCGGGCGGGCGCCGTATGACGCGGTGCTGACCCATGGCTTCGCGCTCGACGGCAACGGCCGCAAGATGTCGAAGAGCCTGGGGAACGTCGTCGATCCGCTCAAGATCATCGCGGAGAGCGGCGCCGACATCCTGCGCATGTGGGTGGTGTCGGTCGATTATTTCGAGGACGTGCGGATCGGCAAGGAAGTGCTCGCCACGACCTCCGACGCGTATCGCAAGCTGCGCAATACCTTCCGTTACCTGCTCGGCGCGCTCGACGGGTTCGGCGAGGAGGAACGCGTCGCGCCGAAGGACATGCCGGCGCTCGAACTCTATATGCTCGACCTGCTCGGCAAGCTCGACGTCGAGCTGAAGGCGGCGGCGGAGGCGTTCGAGCTGAACCGCTACCTTCGGTTGCTGACCGATTTCGCGCAGGATGACCTGTCGGCGTTCTTCTTCGATATCCGCAAGGATTCGCTCTATTGCGACGCGCCCGGCGACATCAAGCGGCGGTCATATCGCACGGTGCTGGACGTGCTGTTCCACGCGCTGGTGCGCTACGCCGCGCCGATCCTGTGCTTCACCGCCGAGGAAGCGTGGCAGGAGCGGTTCCCGAGCGCGGACGGGTCGGTGCATCTGCTCGACTGGCCGGTGCTGCCCAAGGTGCCGGGCGACGTGCCGCACGCGACCAACTGGAACGACATTCGTGCCTTGCGCGCCCAAGTGACCGAGGCGATCGAGCCGTTCCGCCGCGACAAGGTGATCAAGTCGAGCCTCGAGGCAGCGGTGACCGTGCCGACCTTGCCCGCCGATGCCGCGGCGCTGGCGGAGACTTTCATCGTCGCCCAGGTGTCGCAGGGCGAGCTGTCGGTGGCGCGGAGCGACTATCACAAATGCGGCCGCTGCTGGCGGTTGCTGCCCGAAGTGACGGCGGACGGTGCATTGTGCGATCGCTGCGCGGGAGTGGTGGCGTGATGCGGCGGGTGCCCCGCGCCGGGCTGATCGCCGCGGCGATCGTCTTCGTGCTGGATCAGGCGATCAAGTGGCTGGTCGTCGGGCCGCTCGCGATCGGCGAATATGACGAGCGCGAGGTGCTGCCGATCTTCAAACTGCAGAACGTGCATAATCCCGGCGTGTCGCTCGGCTTCCTGCGCGTCCCGCCCGAAGATGCGTGGATGCTGGTCGTGCTGACCGGCGCGATCGCGTGCGCGGTGCTGGTGTGGATGTGGCGCGAGACGAGCCGGCAGGACCAGGTAGCGCTCGGCATGATCGCGGGCGGCGCGCTCGGCAACATCGTCGACCGCGTGCGGCTGGGGTACGTGCAGGACTATGCCAATCTGCACTTCGGTAACTGGTCGCCGTTTTTGACCTTCAATCTTGCCGATGCGGCGATTACGATAGGCGTGCTCATCCTGCTCGCGCGTGCCCTGTTGGTCCGCGACAAGCCCCAAGAAAAGGGGCAGGGGTCCGAGCCGGGCGAAGTGGAGAATTCTAATGCGTAAGTTTGTAGCCGTCGTCGCCATCGCGAGCGTGGCGCTGGTGCTCTCGGGATGCGGCAAGCGCGGCTACGACCGTGCGCGCCCCGACGAATATGCCGTCGCGCGCAGCCAGCCGCTGGTCGTCCCGCCCGATTTCTCGCTGCGTCCGCCGCAGCCGGGCGTCGCTCGCCCGCAGGACAATAATCCGTCGGCGCAGGCACTCGACGCGCTGTTCGGCGGTTCGGCGCCGCGCAGCCAGGGCGAACGCTCGACGCTCGATTCGGCCGGCGGTGATTCGGCCGCACCCGGCGTGCGCTCGGACGCCGGCGATCCCGACACCAAGATCGTCGACAAGGGCGGCACGACCCGCGACATCGTCGCCGCGCCCGAAGGCGACGGCCAGAACGCGCGCGTCGCGGCGAACTGACGCTTTCGTCACCCCGGCGAAAGCTGGGGTCTCATGCAGTATGACCCGCCCGAGATCCCAGCTTTCGCTGGGAAGACGGTGAGATTATGGGCGCGAGGATGAACGCCATAGTCCGCCCCCGCGCCATCGCCGCCTGGCTCTACATCGTCGCCGCGCTGATCGTCGCGATAGTCGTGGTCGGCGGCGTCACGCGCCTCACCGAATCGGGGCTGTCCATCACCGAGTGGAAGCCGCTGACCGGCATCGTCCCGCCGTTGACCGAGGCGCAGTGGCAGGCGGAGTTCGCCAATTATCGCCGCATCCCGCAATACGAAGCGATCAACCACGGCATGACGCTCGCCGGGTTCAAGGCGATCTTCTTCTGGGAATATCTCCACCGCTTCCTCGGGCGGGTCATCGGGATGGCGTATCTGATCCCGTTCGTGTGGTTCGCCGCGCGGCGGCAGATTCCGCGCGGCTATTTCTGGCGGCTGTTTGCGCTGTTCGCCCTGATCTGCCTGCAAGGCACGTTCGGCTGGCTGATGGTGCGCTCAGGCCTGACGCAGCGGACCGAAGTCGCGCCGGGCTGGCTCGCGACGCATCTGCTGACCGCGCTCTTCACGCTGGCGGGGATGGTGTGGACTGCACTCGATCTCAGGCGCTTGGCGCGTGATCCGGGGGCGCAACCGGCGCGGCTGACCGGATTCGGACTGGCGGCGGGCGCGATCCTGGCGGTGCAATTGCTCTACGGCGCGCTGATGGCGGGATTGCGCGCTGGGCTGGTCGCGAGCGACTGGCCGCTGATGAACGGCGCGTTCTTTCCGGGCGCGAGCCAGAGCGGCGAATCGTTAGGCAAGTTGCTGTTCGATGATCCCGCGATCGTCCACTTCATCCATCGCTGGTGGGCGTGGGCCGCGGTCGTCATGCTGGTATGGCTCGCGCGCAAGGTCCGCGGACTCGATCGCCACGCCTCGGTCGCGATCCACACGGCGTTCGGGACGCAGATCCTGCTCGGCATCGCGACGGTGATGAGCGATGTGGACGTCACGCTCGCCGGGCTGCACCAGCTAGTCGGCGCGCTGCTGGTGATCGCGGTGACATGGGGCGTGCATGTCCTCGGCCAGCGGTCAGGCTATCGGGTATCATAATACCCGTCAGCAAAAGCCCGGTTTTGCTTGACTTTGACGCGGTCCGATTGCATTTGGCCGCCACGAACGCGGCTCCGCTTGGGGCCGCGCGTTTGTTTTTCATAGCCAAGAAGGTCAACAGCCCATGAAGGCGCTGATGAAGACCACCAAGCCGGCCAAGCCGCACGAGGTGGAGAAGAAGTGGCATATCGTCGACGCGACCGATCTGGTCGTCGGCCGTGCCGCGGTGGTGATCGCGAACGTCCTGCGCGGCAAGCACAAGACGTCGTTCACCCCGCACGTCGATTGCGGTGACAATGTCATCGTCATCAACGCGGACAAGATCAAGTTCACCGGCAAGAAGCTGGCGGACAAGGTCTATTACAAGCACACGGGCTATGCCGGCGGCATCAAGGGGATCACCGCGGGCAAGGTGCTCGAGGGTCGTTTCCCCGAGCGCGTGCTGGAAAAGGCCGTGGAGCGCATGATCCCGCGCGGGCCGCTGGGCCGCCAGCAGATGCGCAACCTGCGCATCTTCGCCGGCAGCGAGCATCCGCACGCTGCGCAGAACCCCGAAGTTTTGGACATCGCGGCGATGAGCCGCAAGAACAAGGTGGGCGCATAACATGGCCGAAGCCAACAATAGTGACGGGCGCCAGTCGCTCGCCGATCTCGGCAACGTGATCAGCCAGACCCCGGACGCGGTCGTTGCCGCGCCGGAGTCGAACGCTCCGGCGTACGAGCCGGCGCCGCTGCGCGAACAGGAAGTCGACGCGCAGGGCCGCGCCTATGCGACCGGCCGCCGCAAGGACGCCGTCGCGCGCGTCTGGCTGAAGCCGGGCACGGGCAAGATCACGATCAACGGCCGTGATTTCGAAACCTATTTCGCGCGCCCGTCGCTGCGCCTCGTCATCAACCAGGTGTTCGGCGTCGCCGAGCGCGAGGGCCAGTATGATGTCGTCGCGACCGTCAAGGGCGGCGGCCTGTCGGGCCAGGCCGGTGCGGTCAAGCACGGCATCAGCCAGGCGATCACGAAGTACGAGCCGATCCTGCGCACGCAGGTGAAGCGCGCCGGCTTCCTGACCCGCGACAGCCGCACCGTCGAGCGCAAGAAGTACGGCCGCGCCAAGGCGCGCCGCAGCTTCCAGTTCTCGAAGCGTTAAGACGCGGGCGGCTTGGGATTGCGTAAGCAATCCCAAGACTCGCCACGTCGGGCAGCGGGTCGGCGAAGCCGATACGTCTGACGACGTGGCACACAATGATAAAGGGGCGGTCCAGCAATGGGCTGCCCTTTTTCGTATTCCCCCTTCGCCGGAACGCGGCAGCCGATCGCGTCCCGCCTGGTTGAGCGACAGCTCCCGACCTTGTCCCGGACATCCCAAACGACCAATTATGGCAAGGCAGAACATAACAAGGGGCATGCACCGTGGGGTGGATACGGCGCTATTTCACTGACTTGATCGTGGCGCACGTTGATGGCGTTCGCGCGATTGCCGGATTGCCGTGGTTGTTCGTCTTGCTTATCGGGTGGGAGTTCGCGCAGCATATCGCCGAAGTCCGTTCGGGCATGTTCGAGAGTCTGGCGACGGCAAAGGCCGTCCAATATGACGGGGCGCGGCTGGCGCTGGGGTGGGTCAAGATGCTGTCGGTCTATGTCGGCGGCTTCTTCGTGATCCGTTATCTCGTCCGGCGGGATCACGTCAGGCCTGTCGCGCCGCTGGGTGCGGCGATCGTGCGCTATATCCCCTACATCGGCTATTCGCTTATCCTGTTCGCGCTGGTCCTTTACGCGCCGCAGATCGTGCCGGGGCCGAATTTCCAGACTCTCCGCGCCGGCGTCGGACTGAGCCAGGTCTTCGTCGAACCGCTGTTGATGCTGTGGATCGTCTCGGCGGCGACTGATGGCGTGGTGCGCAGTCCGTCGCAGTCGGCGCGATGCACGGGATTGCTCTATTTCTGGGCGTTGGCGCTGTTCTTTGTCGGGCGCTTGCCGGTCAATATCGTGCACCAGCTGCTCAACCGCTACGCGATCGGACAGGAGCAGGCGGTCGTGTGGTCCATGATGGTGGTTGATGCGGCGGCGGCGGGGTTGATCATCGCCGTGATCCCGGCGATCTACGTCCGTATCGCGCGGTTGATCGAGGAACGACGGTCGCGCTCGTCATAGCGGTACATGGTCGCGCTCCAGATGGTCATTGACGCCCGCCGACCGCGCTGTCCCCTTAACACGATCAATCGACAGCCGTTTCCCGCTAGGGTAAGGCGATCCGATGGCTGATCTCCCCCCGACGCCGCTGCTCGATACCGTCTCGACGCCCGCCGATCTCCGCAAGCTCAAACCAGTCCAGCTCAGGCAACTCGCCGACGAATTGCGCGCGGAGACGATCAGCGCGGTCGGGACGACGGGCGGGCATCTCGGCTCCGGGCTCGGCGTGGTCGAGCTGACCACGGCGATCCATTATGTCTTCAACACCCCCGACGACCGGCTGATCTGGGACGTCGGGCACCAATGCTATCCGCACAAGATCCTGACCGGGCGCCGCGACCGCATCCGCACGTTGCGCCAGGGCGGGGGTTTGAGCGGCTTCACCAAGCGCAGCGAGAGCGAATACGACCCGTTCGGCGCGGCGCATTCGTCGACCTCGATCTCGGCCGCGCTCGGCTTTGCGATCGCCAACAAGCTCAACGACAAGCCCGGCAAGGCGATCGCGGTGATCGGCGACGGCGCGATGTCGGCCGGCATGGCGTACGAGGCGATGAACAACGCCGAGGCCGCGGGCAATCGGCTGATCGTGATCCTCAACGACAACGACATGTCGATCGCGCCGCCGGTGGGCGGGCTGTCGGCGTATCTGGCGCGGATGGTCAGTTCGAGCCCCTATCTCGGGCTGCGCAGCCTCGCCAAACGCATCACTCGCAAGCTGTCGCGCCGTGTCTACAACGCCGCGGAAAAGGCCGAGGAATTCACCCGCGGATGGGTGACGGGCGGGACGTTGTTCGAGGAACTCGGCTTTTATTATGTCGGGCCGATCGACGGGCATAACCTCGACCATCTGATCCCGGTGCTGGAGAATGTCCGCGACAGCGAGCAGGGGCCGATCCTGGTCCATGTCGTGACCAAGAAGGGCAAGGGCTATGCGCCGGCCGAGGCGGCGGCGGACAAGTATCACGGTGTCCAGAAGTTCGACGTCATCACCGGCGCGCAAGCCAAGGCGCCGCCGGGACCGCCGGCCTATCAGAACGTCTTTGCCGACCAGTTGATCAAGGAAGCGGACGACGATCCGCGGATCGTCGCGATCACCGCGGCGATGCCGTCAGGCACCGGACTCGACCGCTTGGCCAAGGCGCATCCTGATCGTACCTTCGACGTCGGTATTGCCGAACAGCATGCGGTGACTTTCGCGGCCGGATTGGCGGCGCAGGGGATGCGGCCGTTCTGCGCGATCTACTCGACCTTCCTGCAGCGCGCGTATGATCAGGTCGTCCACGACGTCGCCATCCAGAATTTACCGGTACGGTTCGCGATCGACCGCGCTGGGCTGGTCGGTGCGGACGGCGCGACGCATGCCGGCAGCTTCGATGTAACCTATCTGGCGACCCTGCCGAACTTCGTCGTGATGGCGGCGGCGGACGAGGCGGAACTGGTCCATATGACGCACACCGCCGCGCTCCACGACAGCGGCCCGATCGCGGTGCGCTATCCGCGCGGTAACGGCACCGGGGTCGCGTTGCCCGCGGTCGCCGAGCAGCTGGCGATCGGCAAGGGCCGGATCGTGCGCGAGGGCAAGAAGGTCGCGATCCTGTCGCTGGGCACGCGCCTGGCGGAAGCGCTCAAGGCGGCGGATGCGCTCGACGCGAAGGGCCTGTCGGCTACCGTCGCCGACCTGCGCTTCGCCAAACCGCTCGACGAGGAATTGATCCGCAAGCTGCTGACCACCCACGAAGTCGCGGTTACGATCGAGGAAGGGTCGGTCGGCGGCCTCGGCGCGCACGTGTTGACCTATGCCAGCGACGCCGGGCTGGTGGACGGCGGGCTCAAGCTCCGCACGATGCGCCTGCCCGACCTGTTTCAGGACCAGGACAAGCCCGAAGTGCAATATGCCGAAGCCGGGCTCGACGCCGACCATATCGTCGAGACGGTGCTGCGCGCGCTCCGCCACAACGAAGCTGCCATAGGAGCCTTGGCCTGACGTGAAGTTCCGCCTGATCGATTCTGGGTGGGAAGGGGAACTGAGCTACCACCTAAATATGGCCTCGGACGACCTCTGGATCGTTTGTCCTTTTATCAAACGGTCTGTCGTTCAGCGTCTGATAGCCGGGCGTCGAGATAGAATAAGGGTCATCACACGCTTCGATCTCGATTGCTTCGATCGGGGCGTAAGCGATTTGAGCGCGCTTCGACTGTTGGTCGGGAAGGGCGCGGAGGTGCGTGGTGTACGGCATGTCCACGCGAAGTTGTTTGGCTTCGGCGATGTAGCGGTAATCGCAGGGTCCGCGAATTTGACCGAGGCCGCGATGAACCGAAACGCCGAATTCGGGTTCGCGGCAAGCGAACCGAACGTCGTTTCGGAGGCGCGACAATATTTCGAACGTAACTGGAAATTGGCTGGCGCGAACGTCCGGGAGTCCGATCTTGACAATTGGGAGGCCGTCCTGGCGCCCCGACGGATGGGAGGCGCAAGGATGCTGGTAGATCGATTACCAGACTTCGGGACGGATCTTTCCACAAGGCAAGGTCGTACAGCCCAAAGAAGGAGCAATGACGGTTTTACGAATCGCGCATTTGTGAAATTCTTCGGCGAATCGGAAAATCGTGCGCCTCGGACGATGGCGATGAGGGAGGAAGTTGTCCGTTCTGGCTCGCACTGGGCGTTCACTTATCCCAGGAACAAGCGGCCGCGCCAGGTAGACGATGGCGACGTCATGTTCATGGCTCGTATGGTCGATCAACCCAACGACTATTTGGTGTATGGCGATGCCGTGGCCCGGCGTTATCGAGACGGCGCAGACGATGCCGCCGATGCCGAAATTGAGCGGCGTCCATGGAAGGCGAAATGGCCGCATTATATCCGCGTGACAAGGCCGCGAATCCTCAACGGCGTCGTCGAGAATGGAGTCTCGCTCAACCGGCTGATGGCTGAATTGGGGGCTGACGCCTTCGCCTCAACGCAACGGAATATGGCGGTGAAGGCGGGTAATACCACACCTTCGAGAGCATTGATGCAGAAAGCGCACATTCAACTGAGCGCCGAAGCGCACGCATGGCTTCGCAGTGAACTTGACGCGGCTCTAGCTTTGCATGGTCATCTCGATCTTGCCGATCCCGCTTTCGATTGGCCTGATCCAAACCGCTTTTCAGTTTTGGCGTGAAGCAACGTATCGACCAGCTGATCACCGACCGCGGCCTCGCGGAATCGCGGACGCGGGCGCAGGCGCTGATCATGGCGGGGCTGGTGTTCGTCGGCGAGCGCAAGGTGGCCAAGCCCGGCGAGCAAGTTCCGGCCGACGCCCAGGTCGAAGTGCGCGGCCGCGATCATCCCTGGGTGTCGCGCGGCGGGATCAAGCTGGCGCATGCGCTCGACCATTTCGGGTGGGACGTCGCCGGCGCCGTGGCGATCGACGTCGGCAGCTCGACCGGCGGATTCACCGACGTACTGCTCAGCCGGGGTGCGAGCCGGGTCTACGCGGTCGACAGCGGCACCAACCAGCTGGCGTGGAAGCTGCGCCGGGACGAGCGCGTGATCGTCCACGAGCGGACCAGCGCGCGCACCCTGACCGCGACGCATATCCCCGAGGCCGTAGACTTGATCGTGTGCGATGCGAGCTTCATCGGGCTCGCCAAGGTGCTCGAGACGCCGCTGCGTTTTGCTCACCCCGGCGCGCGGTTGCTCGCGCTGATCAAGCCGCAGTTCGAGGCGGGCCGCGGCGAGATCGGCAAGGGCGGCGTGGTGCGCGATCCCGCAGTCCAAGAACGCGTCTGCCGCGAGGTGGCCGACTGGCTGGCCGACAGCGGCTGGACGGTCATCGGCGTGACGCAGAGCCCGATTACCGGGCCTGAAGGCAATATCGAGTTCCTGATCGGGGCGCGGCTGCCCGACTGACCATCACCCGCCATTGCGAGCGAAGCGAAGCAATCCACGATCCAGCAGGGGCGCCGATGGATTGCTTCGTCGCCTTGGCTCCTCGCAAAGGCGGAGTGGGACAGGGCGAGCGTCTCTCTTCGCTTGCGTTCGCCACTGACGCCCGCAAAAAGGACCAACATGGAAATTGCGACCAAGGGGCAGTTGCGCTGGGCCTTCCTGCGCTGGGCGATGGTGACGGCGCCATTGATCGTCCTGCTCGGCTTCGGGTCCAGTCAGTTCGCGCCATCGGGCGACAGGAGCGCATGGTATCGCGCGCTGGCCAAGCCAGCGCTCAACCCGCCCGGCTGGGTGTTCCCGATCGCCTGGACCGCGCTGTACATCATGATGGGGTTGGCGCTGGCGATGATCATCAATGCGCGCGGGTCGCGGTATCGCGGGCTGGCTATCGCGCTGTTCGCCGCGCAGATGTTGCTCAATCTGGTCTGGGCGCCGGTTTTCTTCGGCGCGCATCTGGTGTTCGCGGCGTTCCTGATCATCGTCGCGATGTTCATCGTCGCGCTTGTCGCCACTGTAGTGTTCGGCCGCATCCGCAAGGCCGCGGCCTGGTTGATGACGCCCTATCTCGCCTGGCTGTGCTTTGCGGGCGCGCTCAATTTCGGGATCATGCAGCTCAATCCAGATGCCGAGGCGCTTGTGCCGTCGTCGTCGGATGCCCAGATGACGATCTGATCTTTTTTTGAAGGAAGTTGCGATGCAGTCCGAAAACCGCCTGTTCGACGATCTCGTCAAGTTCGTGAACGGCGCCGCCGGCACGCTGGCGGGGATGGGGCGCGAGGCCGAGGCCGCGACGCGCGAGCGTGCGCGCGAATGGATCGGCGGGCTCGATTTCGTCAGCCGCGAGGAGTTCGAGGCGGTCAAGGCGATGGCTGCCGCCGCGCGCGACGAGAACGAAGCGCTGAAGGCGCGGCTGGACAAGCTCGAGGCCTCCGCGAAGCCGAAGCCCACAAAGGCCTAACCGATTTTCCACAGCTTTCTCCACGGCTCCCGTTGCGCGGCCCAGACGCAGGGGGCAGATTCGGCAATGATGACTGACGGGTACCGCCATGCTCGATGAAAACGATCTGTCGCGCGAGGACGCGGCGCCGATCGACATGATCGAGAATTACTATGCCGCGCATGGCTGGGATCACCAGCGTCACGACGATGAAGTCGTCGCGACGGTCAAGGGCAGCTGGACGCAGTACGAACTCCGCGCACTGTGGCGCGAGGAGGACAGCGTGCTGCAGTTTCTCGCCTTCCCCGACATTCGCGTCACCGACGACGAGCGCCGCGCGGCTATCTACGAAGCGATAGGGCTGATCAACGAGCAACTCTGGATCGGCCATTTCGAATTGTGGTCGTCGAGCGGGATCGTGCTCTACCGTCACGCCGCGGTGATCGACGGCACCGATGGCGGCACGCTCAGCCTCGAAGGCGCGGAATTGCTGATCGAATCGGCGATCGACGAGTGCGAGCGCTTCTATCCCGTGTTCCAGTGCGTCCTGTGGGGCGGCAAGAC
>JAFEEZ010000355.1 GCA_018240825.1 Pseudomonadota bacterium
CGAGGATATTGTTCAGATATCCTTGAAGAAGGACCGTTCCATCGCTCGACCCGTTCGTCCGCGACGCGTCCAGCGAAAAGAATCCGATGTTGGAAGCAAAGGTCAGCGTCTGCGTGTAGCCGGACGCGCCATTGCCGTTGAAACCGGAGAAGATCGGCCCATTGGTTCCGTTGACGCCCCAGCTTCCCGGGTCGCCGTTGGCGATGCCGCCTCGCGTTGCGCCGTCGGTGCTGCCGCCGAACGTGACGCCCAAATAGGCGTAGCGATTGGATGCGATCGCGCCGTTGACGTCGTCGGCTGCGAATTCGTCGAACTTGATCGTCTGAGCCGATACGCTGGTCGCACACAACAGGGCAGCCGCCCCAAACGCCAATTTCCACATGATCGTCGCCCCTCTCTTCAACTCCTCGACGCTACCTCAAGGGGTCGGTTCACACCAAACGCAAAAAACGGCAACTGTCCCGAAATGATGCAAAGTAGCCGCGGCGATCACGTCGGGCGGGTCACATACCAGTGCGCAGTGGAATTGTCGGGAAACCTTACAGGCGCGGTTCGCCGATCTGACGCATTAACCATTCTCCGCCGCGGAAATCCCCGCGTTGCGCCGTTTGGCACGCGCGCTGCATCGTATCGCGTGCCCGAGCGGTTTCCCGCTTCAGCAGGACGGACCGGCGCTTCCCCCGATCTCGCGCCGGTCCGTCCTCACCCGGCCTTCCATCGATCCGCTCATTCCGCGGCGGCTGGAACGGCGTCGCGTTGCGGCAAGCCCGGAATGCGCCAGCCGCTACCGGCACTGGCGCGCGCGGCGGCGTGGGCCATCGCCTTGGGGTAAATGACGCCGAGCAGATGCTCGAACGTACGCCGCCAGCTGAAATTGGCCTCGACATGGGCGCGCGCCGCCAGCCCGACGGCGTCATGGTCGCCATTCCACAACGCCACGACGTTACGCGCCATCGCGCTCGTATCGTCGACCGGGCCGAGCAATCCCAGCCCGCGCGGTACGCGATCGGGCATCGCGCCCGACGCTACGCCGACCACGGGCAAGCCGCTGGCCTGCGCCTCGAGCACTGAAATGCCGAACGTCTCGTCCGCCATCGCCGACACGTAGAGGTCTGACGAGGCAAGCGCGCGCGCAAGCTCCGCGCGATCCTTTTCGAACCCCGGAAACGCGATCGGCAATCCCGCCGCCTCGGTCTGGAGCCGCGCCATCAGCTTGCCGTCGCCCATCATCACCATCGCCGCGCCCAGATCGGGAGGCAATTTCTTGAACATCGCGATCAGCCGGTCGGCGCGCTTTTCGTTGTCGACGCGACCGGCATAGATCAGCAGCGGACCGTCGCCCGGCAGGCCGAGTTCCCGCCGGTAGCCGGGGTCGCGCCTGGCCGGAGCGAACATGTCGATATCGACGCCGAGCGGCAGCACATCGGTGCGCGTGATCTCGCGCCGCGCGAGCGCCGCACGCGCATCCTCGCTCAGCGTATAAACCCAGTCGAACTCGCGATAGGTGATCTCGGCGTAACCGTAGCTCAGCCATTGCAGGCCGCGCGCGATGGGCTCGCCGAACTTCGCCTTGGCGACGCGATAGACATGAGCATTGGGAAAATCGGTGCGGTAGCCGGCGATCAGCGTCGTGTCGGGAAACGCCCTGCGGTGGCCGATCGCGGTCCAGGGGAGCACCCAGGGGCACAAGGATTCGATCACATCGGGGCGGTGCATCGCCAGGATCTCGCGAACGGCCCTGGTCCGCAGAATGAAGCGGTAGTTCGGGCTGCCGCGCACCGGGTCGGCGGCGACCTGCGCGAAGATGTGCCGGCCGTTGACGATGACGCGGTCCTGCGGACCCGGCACGATTTGAAGCAGCCGATGGGGCGTATCCGTCAATATGTAATCGCGCTTCTCGCGCAGGTACGTGCTGATCCCGCCGCCGCCCGACGGGGCGTAGCTCTGCGTCAGATCGCATAGTACAAGCGGACCCGTGTCGCCGCGCGGGCGAAACTGGTCGAAAGTCATCAGCATAGAGTCTGTCTAAAAGTCCCGCGATATTACGCAGGCGTAACGCCTTGATCCGCCAAGAGTTGCGCCAGCTCGCCGCTTTCATACATTTCCATCATGATGTCGGACCCGCCGACAAACTCGCCCTTGACGTAAAGCTGGGGGATCGTCGGCCAGTCGCTGAACGCCTTGATCCCCTGGCGCACCTCCTGATCCTGGAGCACGTCGACGCTGTCGAACTCGACCCCCAGATGCTGGAGGATCGCGACCGCGCGGCTCGAAAAACCGCACTGCGGGAACAGCGGCGTACCTTTCATGAACAAGAGCACGTCAGCGTCTTTGACGAGCGCGGCGATGCGGTCCTGGGTCTGGTCGGTCATCAGTTACTCCTTCACTCGGCCGCCGTGGTAAGTTGCAGCGCGTGCAGCGCGCCGCCCATCCGGCCGCCCAGCGCCGCATAGACGGCCTGATGTTGCTTGATCCGCGGCACGCCGGTGAACGACGCACTGACGACGCGCGCGGCGTAATGGTCGCCATCGCCCGCCAGGTCGGTGATTTCGACCCGCGCGTCGGGAATGCCGGCGACAATTAGCGCTTCGATTTCCGCGGCCGCCATCGGCATGTTATTTCGATTCCAGCAACTGGCGTCGCGCCTCGATCGCCTGGTCGTCGATCGCCTTGCGCACCATCGCATCGTCGACCTCGACGCCGGCAGCGGTCAGATCGCCGAGCAGCTTGCGCACGACATCCTCGTCGCCGGCTTCCTCAAACTCGGCCTGGACCACCGCCTTGGCGTAAGCGTCGGCTTCTTCGGGGGTCAGCTTCATCAGCTTGGCGGCCCACAGGCCGAGCAGCTTGTTGCGCCGCGCCGTGACGCGAAACGCCATCTCCTCGTCGCGCGCGAACTTGGTCTCATAAGCGCGCTCGCGGTCGTCGAAGGTGGTCATGGCTGCTCCCTGGCCGATTGTACGGTTTGGGAGATAAGGTGCGCGTGCAAGGATGGGAAGAGGCCAATCCTCCCCGTTCACGGAGAGGTGGCGAGCGCAGCGCGACCGAAGGGACAGGCGGCAAGCGAATTGCGTGCTGCGATCCCCACCGCCCCTCGCTTCGCCAGCGCTTCCTTCCCCGTCCCCGGGGAGGAATTATTCCGCGACCTTCACCACCAGCTTGCCGATCGCGCCGCGCGCGGCCATTTTGGCGATCGCCTTGCCGCCATCCTCGAACGCGAAAATTTCGGTGACGCGCGGCGCGATCTTGCCGTCCTTCCACAGACGGAACAGCCGGTCGATATGCGCGCGGTTGGCCTGCGGATCGCGCGCGGCGAACGCGCCCCAGAATACGCCGCACACGTCGCAGCTCTTGAGCAGCGTCAGGTTGAGCGGCAGCTTCGGGATGCCGGCGGGAAATCCGACGACCAGATAGCGCCCTTCCCACCCGATCGAGCGCAACGCGGGCTCGGCGTAGTCGCCGCCCACGGGGTCGTAGATCACATCATAGCCGGCGTTTCCGGCCGCCGCCTTGAACTGCTCGGCCAGCGCCTTCGACTGATCCTTGTCGAACGGTGCGCGACCATAGACGATGACGTCATCGGCCCCGGCCTCGCGGCACGCAGCCGCTTTTTCCTCGCTCGAGACCGCCGCAACGACCCGTGCGCCAAACGCCTTGCCGAGCTCGATCGCCGCCAGCCCGACCCCACCCGCCGCGCCAAGGACGAGCATATTATGCCCCTCCTTCAAATGCCCGCGGTCGAGCAGCGCGTGGATCGTCGTCCCGTATGTCAGAATCAGCGACGCGCCTTCTTCAAACGTCCGCCCATCCGGCAATGGATAAAGCGCCGCCGCGGGCGCCGCGATCTTCTCGACCAGTCCGCCCGCGCCGGTGGTGCACAGCACGCGGTCGCCAGGCGCGAACCCGGTCACGCCCTCGCCCACGCTGTCGACGACGCCCGACACCTCGCTGCCGGGCGCGAACGGGCGCGGCGGCTTCATCTGGTATTTGTCCTCGATGATCAGGACATCGGGGTAGTTGATGCTGCACGCCTTGACCGCGACGACGACCTCGCCCGGCCCTGCGACCGGATCGGGCAACTCGTCAATAACCAGCGTTTCGGGACCCCCAGGCGCCCTAGACAGCAACCCCCGCATGCATCTTCTCCGTGCTGAGCCACGGGCGCTCGGCGGCGGCCGCGGATTCGTATTTCGAAATCGCGGTATCCCTTGCCAGCGTCAGCCCGACTTCGTCCAGCCCTTCCATCAGGCATTGGCGCCGAAACGGGTCGAGCGTGAATTCGAACCGGTCCTGGAAAGGCGTAGTGACCGTCATCGTCTCGAGGTCGACCGTCACTTCATCGGTCTTGGCGACCTCGATCAACCGGTCGATCGCCTCCTGCGGCAGAACAACGGGTACGATCCCGTTCTTCACCGCATTGCCCGAAAAGATGTCCGAATAGCTCGGCGCGATGACGGCGGTGACGCCCAGATCCGTCAGCGCCCAGGCGGCGTGCTCGCGGCTCGACCCGCAACCGAAATTGTCGCCCGCGATCAGAATCGGGCTGCCTGCATAGCGCGCGTCGTCGAAGATGTTGCCGGGCTGCGCGCGCACCGTCTCGAACGCGCCCCGTCCCAGCCCCGCGCGGCTGATCGTCTTGAGCCAATGCGCTGGAATGATGACGTCGGTGTCGACGTTCTTCGCGCCCCACGGATAGGCGCGGCCCTCGACCCGGCGAACCGGCGTCACTTGGTCGGATTTTCCGACGGCGCGGGTCTCGCCATCGCGGCATAAGCCGCCACGCCGCTCAATACCGAACCCACCACCAACAGAATGAGCACGCGTTTCATCGCGATCCCCCCATCAACTCGCGGACGTCGGTCAGCCGTCCCGTGACCGCCGCCGCCGCCGCCATCGCCGGGGAAACCAGATGTGTCCGTGCTCCCGGCCCCTGCCGTCCTACGAAGTTTCGATTCGAGGTGGAAGCGCACCTTGCGCCAGACGGCACTTTATCCGGGTTCATCGCCAGACACATCGAGCATCCGGGCTCACGCCATTCGAATCCGGCGGAAAGAAAGATGCGGTCGAGCCCCTCAGCCTCGGCCTGTCGCTTGACGAGACCGGATCCCGGCACGACCAGCGCGCGCACGCCGTCCGCAACGTGGCGCCCGTTCGCGACCGACGCGGCGGCGCGCAAATCCTCGATCCGGCTGTTGGTGCAGCTGCCGATGAAGATATAATCGACGGGCACGTCCTGCATCGCCGTGCCCGCGGTCAGGCCCATATAATCGAGCGATTTCTGCGCCGCGATGCGCTTCGACGCGTCCTCGAAGCTTTCCGGATCGGGCACGATCCCGGTGATCGGCACGACGTCCTCGGGGCTCGTGCCCCAGGTCAGCGAGGGCGCGATGTCGCTCGCCGCCAGGCTGACATTGCGGTCGTAGCGCGCCTCAGGATCGGTCGGCAGAGTGCGCCACCACGCAACGGCCTTATCCCAGTCCTCGCCCGTGGGCGCCATCGGGCGGTCCTTGAGATAATCGAACGTCTTGTCGTCGGGCGCGATCAGTCCGGCGCGCGCCCCCCCCTCGATCGACATGTTCGCGACGGTCAGCCGGCCTTCGATCGACAGGTCGCGGATCGTGTCGCCGGCATATTCCACGACATAGCCCGTCCCGCCCGCCGCCCCGATCCTGCCGATGATCGCGAGCACCACATCCTTGGCGGACACGCCGAAGCCCAGGCTGCCCTCGACCCGGATTTCCATCGTCTTCGATTGCTGGAGCAGCAAAGTCTGCGTCGCGAGCACATGCTCGACTTCGGACGTGCCTATACCGAACGCCAGCGCCCCCAGCGCGCCGTGCGCCGAGGTGTGACTGTCACCGCAGACCAAGGTCGTGCCGGGCAAGGTAAACCCCTGTTCCGGCCCGACCACATGCACAATCCCCTGTTCAGCGGCGAGCGCGTCGATGTAGGGCACGCCGAATTCGGCGACGTTGGTGCGCAACGCCGCGAGTTGGTTGGCGCTTTCGGGATCGGCGATCGGAATCGCGCGTCCGGCGGCATCGACGCGCGGCGTCGTCGGCAGGTTGTGATCGGGCACCGCCAGCGTCAGGTCGGGCCGTCGCACCCGGCGTCCTCCGGCGCGCAGCCCCTCGAACGCCTGCGGGCTGGTCACTTCGTGCACCAGGTGTCGGTCGATGTAGATCAGGCACGTCCCGTCGTCGCGCCGCTCGACAACGTGCGCGTCCCAGATTTTTTCGTAAAGTGTTTGCGGGCGGCTCATCTTGCGCGCCCTACTCGCTTATTGCTCAATCGCAAGCCACAAAGGAATTTTGTTGCGCAGGTGACGTGTAGTTTGGGTCATGCTCGAACGGCAGCGGCGCGCGGACGCACAACGCCCGAAGGATCGCCGCAAAGTCGGTCCGACAACGAAACCCCAGCTCACGCTCGATCAGCCCGGCGTCATAGACCCGCCCTATACTCCGCGGCAGCCGCCAGTCCCGATCGGCATAGAGTTGCACGGCATCGGGGAAGTAGCGCGCGATGACTTCCGGCGCACCGACCTTCAGTTCGCCCAGGTCCGTGCGGGAAAACGGCGTCGGCGCCGACACCACATACAGGCCGAACCCGACCTCCGGCGCCTTATCGAGCGCCGCGACGTGCGCCGCCGCGCAATCCTCGACGGTCAGCCGGCGATTGAGAAATTCGTTCGCCTTCATGTTCTCGCCCGACAGATCGCGATATGTGTCGTCGTCCTCGGGGAAAAACCGCGCCGTCCGCAGCACGATCACAGCCATCCCGGTCTCGGCCTGGACCAGGCGGCACAATTCCTCCGCCGATCGTTTTGTAACGCCATAGACGTTGCGCGGTTGAAGCGGCCCGCTCGTTTCGTCGAGCCACACCGCCTCGCTCGCGGTCTCGTCGCGGATCGCCCGCGTGATCATCAGCGAGGTGGTGGAGGTGAACACGAACCGCCCGACCCCGGCCGCCGCCGCTTCCTCGAGCAGATTGAGCGTGCCCGTGACGTTCACGTCGATGAAGACCTGGCGCGGATACCGCGCAATATCGGGCTTGTGCAGCGCCGCGGCATGGATCACGCCTTCGATCCCGTGGCTCAATATCGTCCGCTCGACCAAGGCGCGGTCGGCGACTGTCCCCACCACCTGCGTGTCGGGCCCGGGCGCAACATCAAGCCCCGTCACCTCATGCCCGCCCGCGCGCAGCATCGGCGCGAGGTAACGGCCGAGCCAGCCGGTCGATCCCGTCAACAGGACGCGCATGTCATTCTCCGTCGCTCCAGCGCGGCCCGGGGGCCGCTGACCGATATCACGTACGGCCCCCGCCTACGCCGGGGTGGCGGCCTGCTTCAAGCAGTCAGCGGCCGGGGGGCGGGCTCATGCTCCAGCGCGTCCGCCCAGTCGGTGCGGCGCGGCAGCCACGGGTTGAGAAACAGCACGGGAATCTTGAGGAACAGCAATTCGCGATGAATCCAGAAATCGGTCAGCCGTTCGGTCCATTTCGCCTGCCGCCGGTCGGTCCGCGCCAGCCAATCCCGATACGGCATCCAGTGGCTCGGCTCGTCCCTCTCGACGATGCGGAAGATTCGCATCATCGCGGCGTCGCCCCTCACCAGCGGCGACTTCAATAACTTTTCGACCTGCCACATGCCGCGCATCTCGGTCAGCATGATCACCCGGCACAGCCGTTCGAACATGTCGGGCGAATCGATCACCTTCTGCGTGTCGAGGTTGTCGATCGTGACCCCAAAGATGATCTCGACGAAGCGGTCGATATGACCGAGCGCGCGGTCGACCTTCAGCGGCATCTTGCCCTGCAATTCGAACCAGCGGCGAAACATCGTGTAATGTTTGCGTTCGTCGGCGCGGTGCTTTTCGATCGCGGCGATGAAGACGTGGTCGTCGGGGCAGCGAACCCGCACCGCTTCCAGCACGCGATCGATCGACGTGTAACCGCGATGCTCGTTATAGATGTAGATCGACGCGAGAACATCGAGATATCGGCGGCGGAACGCGGCGAACATACGCCGATGCTACTCCTCGCC
>JAFEEZ010000356.1 GCA_018240825.1 Pseudomonadota bacterium
CCCGGCGCGATCGCCTCGGCGTCCTCGCCCGTGACGCCCGCCTGGCGGAGCGCCCCCGCGACTCGCCGCTCGCCGAGCCCGCGCCGCGCCATCGCGTTCGCCCTGGCCTCGCCATAGGCGCGGTCGTCGATATAGCCGAGTTCGGCGAACCGTTCTGCGATCGCCGCCGGATCGGCCGCCTCGCCGTCCCAACCGCGCTCGCGTATCTTGCGCTTGAGATAATCGGCCAGCCGCCCCCGCGTCGTGGCGAATCGTTCGACATAGCGCAACGCCATCCGTTCGAGCGCGGGGCGGTCGAGCGGCGGGACAGGACGGCGTGGAACTCGCGGCATATCGCCATGTTTGTGCCACACTGGCGTTGGATTTTGAACGCGCGCCATCGGCAGGGGGTCTTCCGACGGCGTGGATGTAGCCCGCGTAGATGGGCGGCACGCAAAAAACATGGGCGCGAACGCATGATGACCGACACCACAGACGCAGCGACGATGGAGCGACCGGCGGGGCTCAGTCCGACGCCGAGCGACGACGCGTTGCCCCGCCGCTACGCCGACTTCGCGACGCTGGGCGAGGCGCTGGATTACGCAGCGCGGGGTCAAAAGGGGTTGAATTTCCACGACCCGCGCGGGGTCCTGATCCGCCCTTACCCGTTTTCGGAACTGCGCGAGGACGCGCTGGCCATGGCGCGGCGGCTGGTCGCAGCCGGGGTGAAACCCGAGGATCGCATTGCGCTGATCGCCGAGACTGGCGTCGATTTCGCGGCGCTGTTCTTCGGCGTGATCTATGCCGGGGCATGGCCGGTGCCGCTGCCGCTGCCGACCAGCTTCGGCGGCGCGCAATCGTACATCGATCAACTCTCGGTCCAGCTCAACAGCTGCGATCCCAGGATGTTGATTTATCCGCCCGAAATCGGCGCAATGTGCGCCGAGGCGGCGAAGATCTGCAATGTCGACAGGACCGACTGGGCCGAATTCGCCACGCGCCCGGCCCCCGAAGCGCCGCTGCCTCGCGCCAAAAGCGACGACATTGCCTACCTGCAATATTCGAGCGGATCGACGCGCTTCCCGCACGGGGTCGCGATCACGCACGCCGCGTTGCTGTCGAATCTCGCGGCGCACTCGATCGGGATGAAGGTCGGCCCCGGCGACCGCTGCGTGTCGTGGCTGCCCTGGTATCACGACATGGGCCTCGTCGGCTGTTTCCTGTCGATCGTCGCCAATCAGGTGTCGACCGACTATCTCAAGACAGAGGATTTCGCGCGCCGGCCGCTCGCCTGGCTTGACCTGATCAGCCGCAATCCGGGGACAACGCTCAGCTACTCCCCCACCTTCGGCTACGATATCTGCGCACGCCGCATCGGCAGCCAAAGCCATGTCGCCGACCGTTTCGACCTCTCGCGCTGGCGCGTCGCGGGCAACGGCGCCGACATGATCCGCCCCGACGTCATGCAGAATTTTGTCGACGCCTTCGCCGACGCCGGGTTCAAGGCCAGCGCGTTCCTGCCGAGCTACGGCCTCGCCGAAGCGACGCTCGCCGTATCGATCATGCCACCCGGTGAGGGTATCCGCGTCGAACTCGTTGAGGAAACACAGCTTTCGGGCCAGGCGGGACGCCGCGACCGGCCCCAGCGATTCCGCGCGATCGTCAATTGCGGCAAGCCCGCCCGGGACATGCGGATCGAAATCCGCGAAGAGGACGGCACGCCGCTGCCCGACCGCGCGATCGGCAAGGTGTGGTGCGCGGGGCCCTCGCTGATGACCGGCTATTTCCGCGATCCCGAAGCGACCGCCGCGTGTCTCGTCGACGGCTGGCTCGACACCGGCGACATGGGCTATATGTCCGACGGCTATATCTACATCGTCGGCCGCGCCAAGGACATGATCATCGTCAACGGCCGCAACCACTGGCCGCAGGACATCGAATGGGCAGTCGAGCAGCTGCCCGGCTTCAAGGCCGGCGACATTGCCGCGTTCGCGATCACCGCGCCGGGCGGCGAGGAAACCCCCGCGGTGCTGGTGCAGTGCCGCACCACCGACGAGGCCGAACGGCTGCGCCTGCGCGACGAAATCCGCGAGCGCGTACGTTCGGTGACCGGCATGAACTGCGTGATCGAACTTATCCCGCCGCGCACGCTCCCGCGCACCAGTTCGGGAAAATTGAGCCGGGCGAAGGCGCGCAACCTGTATCTTGCGGGTGAAATCAAACCCTACGCGATCGCCGCGTAATACGGATGACGATCGCGCGGCGCGGCCGCCGGCTCAGGTCGCCAGCATCCGCTTCTGACGCTCGGGAATGGTGTCCGCGACAAGATAGGTCGAATCGAACTCTCCCGCTCGCGCGAGCCCGTCCCAATCATGGATTTCGACCCTGCCGCCGCTGACTGTCGCTAGCCCGGTGTTGCGCAGCGACTTGAGCGATCGATTGACGTGCACCGATGTCAGCGCCGCGGCATCGGCGATTTGTTCCTGCGTTGCAGGGAATTGATAATTCAACAGGATTTCGCGATCCCTTCCTGATCGGATCGACATCTCGCACAGGATATGCGCGAGGCGGGTCCGGGCGTCGCGCCGGCCCACATTCACAACCCACTGCATCAAGATCGCCGAATCCAGCAGGCAATCGCGCCAGAATGCCTCCGCCAACGCCGGAAAGCGCGTCGCCGCCACACGAATGGCGTCATGCGGAATGCGCAGGATCACCGTCTCGCACAAGGCGTTGAGTCCGCCGAGTCCGATTGGCCGGACTGCGGAGTTGAGATCGGCCATATCTCCGGGCAAGTGAAATGCGGTGATCTGGCGCACGCCCGTACTGGTCTGGCCGAACCGGCCGACCAGCCCCGACGCGATGAGACAGGAATAATTCGTCTCTTCGCTCAGGTGAACGAAATCCTGCCGTGCGCGGATTTTTATCGCATGCGCCGGCAGCGCCAGCACCGCATCCCGTTCGTCGTCGGTCAGGACGGATCGAATGGTCAAGCGATCGACAAAAAGCTGAAGCGTATCCGACCAGTTCATCGAAAAGCTCCCGGACATGCAAGCGGGAGCCTTAAAATCACTCTCAGTCGCCGACGCCTGCGGGGCGAATGTCGACGATATTCGCGGTATAGCACCGGTTAAGTGATTTGTATTGATCGGGATCAGCAGGCGATCGCGACATGTTGATATTCCTTGGGGAACGCCGGGTTTTCCGTCCACGCCCGCACAAACACGATTCCGGGCGATATCGAACAACGGTGTGCCGAACCTGGCCGCAGCCGGCCCGTGGAGCGATCGAGGGCAACCACGATTTCATCAGGCGCGAACCG
>JAFEEZ010000357.1 GCA_018240825.1 Pseudomonadota bacterium
CGGCGGGATCACCAGTCTGAACGATGTCATCATCCCGAAGCTGAAAGAACTGTTCACGCTCAATTTCTTTCAGGCGTCATTGGTCCAGTTATGGTTTTTCATTGCCTATGCGGTCGTCGGCATTCCCGGCGCGCGGTTGGTCAAGCGGATCGGCTATATGCGCGGCGCGGTGGCGGGACTGGTCGCGATGATTGCCGGCTGTCTGTTGTTCATTCCGGCAAGTCGGACCGCCACGTTCGGCGTGTTCCTGTTCGCCTATTTCGTGCTCGCGACCGGGGTCGTGCTGGTCCAGATCGTCGCGAATCCGCTGATCAGCCTGCTCGGTCCGCCTCGGACGGCGCACAGCCGTCTGACGTTCGCGCAGGCGTTCAATTCGCTCGGGACCACGATCTTTCCCTATTTCGGCGCAATCCTGATCCTCGGCGGGCTGGCCACGGTCAGCGCTGCGCAACTCTCCGGCCCCGCGCTCGACGCCTATCGCACGCAGGAGTCGCAGGCGATCGTTCACGGCTATCTTGGTATCGCCGCCGCGCTGGCGGTGGTCGCGGCTGTCGTGTGGCTGTTCCGCAACCGGTTGAAAGGCGAACGGCACGAGGCGTCGAGTTTCACGCAAGGTCTTGCCCTTCTGAAACGCAAGCGGTTCGGGTTCGGCGCGGCGTGCATTTTCCTTTACGTCGGCGCGGAGGTCGCGATTGGCAGCTTCCTCGTCAGCTATCTGATCCAGGCCGACGTGCTGGGCTTGTCTCAGGAGGCCGGCGGCAAGCTGATCCCGCTTTATTGGGGCGGCGCGCTGACCGGCCGGTTCATCGGATCGGCGGTGCTTCGGGTGATCAGTCCGGGCAAGGTGCTGGCGTTCAATGCGGTCGGCGCGATTGTCCTGATCCTGATATCGATAAACACGACCGGAACGATGTCGGGCTATAGTCTGCTGGCGGTCGGCCTGATGAACTCGATCATGTTTCCCACGATCTTCACGCTGGCGTGCGAAAAACTCGGGCGGCGCGCGGCCGACGGGTCCGGCATCATCAACGTCGCGATCGCGGGTGGAGCGATCATCCCGGCGATTTATGGTTCGCTCGCGGACCATACGAGCCTGCGGTTCGCGATGTTTCTGCCGATCGTCTGCTACCTGATTATCTCGGCTTTCGGCATCTATGCGCGCAACCCGGCGGAGGATTACGCCGACACCTAATTCCGTTGACGCTCGCCCAGCCGCGGGGCGGGACCGCGCGACGCCAAGTCGGCGTCGGAAAAGCGGATCGGGGTGCGCAGCCCGTCGAGCCGCTCGCCCTTGGTCACCATCCCGCGCGCCCGGACTTGCGGGTCGTTGAGCGCCTGTTCGACGGTGTTGATCGGTCCGACGGGGACGCCGACTGCTTCCAGTCGCACCAACAGGTCGTCGCGCTCGAAGCGCTGCGTCGCCGCGCGGATCGCGGCGAACAAAGGCTCACGATGCGCGATGCGACCCGCATTGGTCGCCCAGCGATCCTCCGGCGCGATCCCGACCACGCCGCAGAAACGCTGGAACTGGCTGTCGTTGCCGACCGCCAGGATGAACCAGCCGTCGGCGGTCGGGAAGACTGCGTAGGGCGACACGTTCATGTGCGCATTGCCGACGCGGGGCGGGGTGACGCCGCTGGCGAAATAGTTGGCGGCCTGGTTGGCGAGCATGCCTGTCATGGTATCGAGCAGCGCCATGTCGATGTGCTGGCCGCGCCCCGTACGTTCGCGCTGGATCAGCGCGGCCTGAATGCCGATCACCGAATAGAGCCCGGTCGCGATGTCGGCCATCGCGACGCCGATCTTCTGCGGCGCGCCGGCGGGTTCGCCGGTCAGATCCATGATCCCGCCCATGCCCTGGATGATGAAGTCGTAACCGGGCCGTGCGGCATAGGGCCCGTCCTGCCCGAAGCCGGTGATCGAACAATAGACCAGCCGCGGATTGAGCGCCGACAGGCTCGCATAATCGAGGCCGTATTTGGCGAGCCCGCCGACCTTGAAATTCTCGATCAGCACGTCGCTTGTCGCGGCGAGACGGCGGACTTCCGCCTGACCTTCGGGTGTCGTGAAGTCGAGCACCACCGACGACTTCCCGCGATTGCACGCGTGATAATAGGCCGCATCCTTCGTGCCGTCGGGATTCTCGATGAACGGCGGGCCCCATGTGCGCGTGTCGTCGCCCGCCGGGCTCTCGACCTTGGTCACCTCCGCGCCGAGATCGGCCAGCACCTGCCCCGCCCAAGGTCCGGCGAGAATGCGCGCGAGTTCGAGCACCTTGAGGCCGGCGAGGGGCGCCTCCTTTTTTCCGTTCGTATGGACCGAAGTCGAGACACGCTGGCCGGGCGAACGCTCCTCGACTTCGCTCGAAGCGAACGGCGGTTGTGCTTCCCCGCTCGACGTCAAAACGCCGCGATCCCGGTGATCGCGCGGCCCAGGATCAGCGCATGGACGTCATGCGCGCCCTCATATGTGTTGACCGTTTCCAGGTTCATCAGGTGGCGCATCACCTGATACTCGCCGCTGATGCCGTTGCCGCCGTGCATGTCGCGCGCGTCGCGGGCGATGGCGAGCGCCTTGCCGACGTTGTTGCGCTTGACGATCGAGATCATTTCCGGCGCGAACTTGCCTTCGTCCATCAACCGTCCGACGCGCAGGCTCGCCTGCAGGCCGAGCGCGATCTCGGTTTCCATGTCGGCGAGCTTCTTTTGATAGAGTTGCTTGCTCGCCAGGGGCACGCCGAACTGCTTGCGGTCGAGGCCATACTGCCGCGCGGCGTGCAGGCAGAACTCGGCCGCGCCCATGCTGCCCCAGCTGATCCCGTAGCGCGCGCGGTTAAGGCAGCCGAACGGGCCTTTGAGCCCTTGCACCTCGGGCAACAGCGCGTCCTCGCCGACCTCGACCTCGTCCATCAGCACCATGCCGGTGATCGACGCGCGCAAGCTCAGCTTACCCTCGATCCTGGGCGTCTCCAGCCCTTTCATGCCCTTTTCCAGCACGAACCCGCGAATCCCGCCGCCATGCGCGTCGGACTTCGCCCAGATCACGAACACGTCAGCGATCGGGCTGTTCGAAATCCACGTCTTCGCGCCCGACAGCGAATAGCCGTTCGCTGTCCTGGTCGCGCGGGTCGTCATGCTGCCGGGGTCGGAGCCGGCGTCCGGTTCGGTCAATCCGAACGCGCCGATGAGCTCGCCGGTCGCGAGCCTGGGGAGGTATTTTCGGCGTTGTTCCTCGGATCCGTATTCGTAGATCGGGAACATCACGAGGCTTGACTGAACCGACATCATCGATCGGTAGCCGCTGTCGATCCGCTCGACCTCGCGCGCGACAAGACCATAGGCGACATAGCTCGCGCCGACCCCGCCATATTCTTCCGGGATGGTCGGGCCGAGCAGCCCGAGTTCGCCCATTTCGCGAAAGATCGCAGGGTCGCTGGCCTCGTTGGCGAAAGCATCGATCACGCGCGGCGCAAGTTTGTCCTGCGCATAGGCTCGCGCCGTGTCACGCACCATCCGCTCGTCTTCGGTCAGTTGCTCCTCGAGCAAAAACGGGTCCGCCCAGTCGAATTGCCCCATACCGGCCATCTTCGGTCTCCTTGGTTGGAGTTGCATTGTCGTGGGCAGCGGCTTGAGGCAAGTGGGGGCGATGAGCGATCGCCGTCCCCGCCGCAGCGCGCTATACCTGCCAGCGAGCAATCCGCGTGCGATCGACAAGGCGCGCGGACTGGCGGCGGACGTCGTGATCCTGGACCTGGAGGATGCCGTGGCCCCGGCCGCCAAAGCCGAGGCGCGCATGGCGGCGGTGGCGGCGGCGCGCGACGGGTTTGGCGCGCGCGAATGCGTGATCCGGATAAATGCGGACAGTTGCGACGATCTGGCCGCCGCCGCGGCGAGCAAGGCGGACGCGGTGCTGGCCCCCAAGGTGCGCAACGCCAGCGACGTCGCGCGCTATCGCAGGATGATCGGCGACAAGCCGCTGTGGCTGATGATCGAGACGTGTGAGGCGCTCGGCCGGCTTCAGGATATCGCCGAAGCGGGCGCGCAGGGATTCGTGCTCGGCGTCAACGATCTCGCGCTCGAACTCGGCGCGCGGCCGGGGGCGGAGCGGGCGTGGCTCCCGCCGGTCCGGACGGCGGTGCTGGCCGCGGCGCGGTCGTGCGGGTTGGTCGCGCTCGACGGCGTGTGCAACGATTTCGGCGACGACGATCGGTTGCGGGCCGAGTGCGCGTCCGCGGCGGCGATGGGGTATGACGGCAAGACGTTGATCCACCCGCGGCAGATCGACGTGTGCAACGCCGCGTTCGCCCCGGA
>JAFEEZ010000358.1 GCA_018240825.1 Pseudomonadota bacterium
TGGGCGGCAAGCTCCTGGATGTCCGCGTCTCGACGCTTCCCAGCCGCGCGGGCGAACGCGTGGTGCTGCGCATCCTCGACAAGGACAATGCCGGGATCGACCTCGACGTGCTCGGGATGACGCCGGCGACCAACAAGCTGCTGAAGCACGCGCTGGCCGAGCCCAACGGCATCATCCTCGTCACCGGACCGACCGGATCGGGCAAGACGACGACGCTCTATGGCGCGTTGCGGCTGCTCAACGACGGCACGCGCAACATCCTGACCATCGAGGATCCCGTCGAATATGCGATCGAGGGCGTCAGCCAGACGCAGGTCAATCCCAAGGTCGGGCTGACGTTCGCGGCGGGGCTGCGCGCGATCCTGCGCCAGGACCCCGAGGTCGTGATGGTCGGCGAAATCCGTGATCGTGAGACGGCGGAAATCGCGGTGCAGGCTTCGCTGACCGGGCACCTAGTCCTCTCCACCGTCCACACGAACGATGCGGTCGGCGCGATCACGCGGATGCGCGACATGAAGGTCGAACCATTCCTGCTCGCCTCGACGCTGCGCGCGGTGATCGCGCAGCGGCTGGTGCGGCGGCTGTGCGAGCATTGCCGAAAGGCTGAACCGGCCTCGCCCCAGGCCGCCGCATTACTCGGGATCGAGGTGGGGACCGCCGTCTACGAACCGGCCGGGTGCGAACAATGCTCGCAGACCGGGTTCAAGGGGCGGATCGGCGTGTTCGAGGCGGTGCGGATCGACGAGACGATCCGGCGGCTGATCAACGAGGGCGGAGATGAAACCGCGATTTCGCGTCACGCTTTCGCCCGAGCGCCGAGCCTCGCCGCGGCGGCGCGGCAACTGGTCCGCGACGGGCTGACCACGCCCGAGGAGGCCGTGCGCGTGTCGCGTAACGATATGGCCGACGTGCCGGACGATGGCTGACTTCGATTACATCGCGATCGATACGCGCGGGGACGAGAGGAAGGGGCATATCGCCGCGTCCTCGATCGACGAGGCGCGGAGCGCGCTGGACCGGCGGCGAATGTATGTCGTGCGGATCGAGCCGGGGACGGCAGCGCCGCCGAAGTCGCGCCCCCTGCTTACATTGGATATCGGTCGCGCGCCGCGAATGAACGGCAAGGCGCTGACTTTGTTCACGCGCCAACTTGCGACGCTCAACCGCGTCGCCCCGCTCGAGGAATCGCTTCGCACGATCACGCGGCAGACCGAACAGGAAGCCGTTCGTTTGGTTGTCGAGAACGTCCACGCCGGCGTCGTCGAGGGCCGTCGCCTGTCCGACGCGATGGCGCGCGAGCCCAGGAGCTTTCCGCCGCTCTATCGCGCGGTGGTCGCGGCAGGCGAGGGGTCGGGGACTCTACCGACGATCCTCGATCGGCTCGCGGTGCTGCTCGAACGCCAGGCCGAAATTCGCGGCAAGGTGATTACCGCTTTGGCCTATCCCAGCGTGCTCGCGGTCGTTGCGGTTGTGGTGGTGATGTCGCTGATGATTTTCGTGGTGCCGCAGGTAGTCGAGCAATTCGATAACGTCGGCCAGAAACTGCCGTTCCTGACCCGTGCGGTGATGGCCGTGTCGTGGGTGATGGCGCATTATTGGTGGCTGGCGCTGATCGTCATCGCCGGGATGGGTTTCGCGTTCTGGCGAGGGATGAAGAACCCCGCATTCAAGCTGGGGTTCGACAGCTGGCTGTTGCGGCTGCCGTTTCTCGGGCGTTTGGTTCGTGACCTTCACGCGGCGCGGATGGCGCGGACGCTGGGGACGATGGTGGCGAGCCGGTTGCCGCTGCTCGATGGCCTGTCGCTGACGTCGGGTACGATCAACAACCTCCGCCTGCGCCTGGCGACCGACGAGATCGTCGATGCGATCCGCGGCGGCGGCAGCTTGTCGACCGCGATGCGCCGCTCTGCGGTGTTTCCGCCGTTGCTCACCTATATGGCCGCGTCGGGCGAGGCTTCGGGAAGGCTCGACGAGATGCTCGAACGCGCCGCCGACTATCTCGAACGCGAATTTGACCGTTTTACTGCGACGGCCTTGTCGCTTTTGGAGCCGATTATCATCATCGTGATGGGCGGTATCGTCGCGACGATCGTGCTTTCGATCCTTCTGCCGATCCTGCAACTCGAAACCCTTGCCGGACAATGAGGCCTATATGCGTATCCTGAACCCGGACCGCCGCCATGAAGACGAGAACGGCTTTACGCTCGTCGAACTGATGGTCGTGATCGTCATCCTCGGCCTGCTCGCGGCGATTGTCGTGATCAACGTCGTGCCGTTCGGCGACAAGGCGAAGGTCGTGAAGGCGAAGGCGGACATTTCGACAATCGAAAGCGCGCTCAATGCGTATCAGCTATCGATGGGCAGCTATCCGTCGACCGCGGACGGGCTGCAAGCGCTGGTGACGCCGCCGGCCAGCCTGGCCGATCCGTCGCAATATCAAAAGGGCGGGTACATCAAGAAGATCGAGAAGGATCCGTGGGGTCGCCCCTATCTCTACGCTTCGCCCGGCCAGCACGGCGCGTTTGACGTCTGGAGCCTGGGCGCCGACGGCAAGGAAGGCGGACAGGGCGCGGACGCCGATATCGGCAGCTGGCAGTAGCGGATGGGCGAGCGAGGCTTCACCCTCATGGAATTGATGATCGTCATCGCGGTCGTCGCGCTGATGACGGCGGCAGTCGTGCTCGTCATCCCCGATCCTCGCGGCCGCATTCGCGACGATGCGGAGCGCTTCGCGACGCGCGTGCGGGCGGCGCACGATGCAGCGATCGTCAACGCGCGGCCGGTCAGCCTGTGGGTGACGGCGGCAGGTTACGGGTTTGATGAGCGGGCCGGCGGGCGATGGGTGGCGCTGGGCGAGAAACTTGGCGTCGTGCAGTGGAAAAATGGCATCCAGGCGGCGCCGACCAGCGCAGGCGGGCGCGACCGCTTAGTGTTCGACCCGACAGGGATGGCCGACCGGCCAATGGCCGTTGAACTGCGCCGCGAAGGACAATCGATGCGCGTCGCGGTCGGAATAAATGGGGCGGTGCGGGTCGGTGGCTAAGCGCGAACAGGGATTCACGCTGATTGAGATGATGGTCGCGCTCGCCGTGTTCAGCCTGGCCGCGCTGGCGCTGATCCGGCTTGAGGGCGCGAGCTTTCGCGGCGCTGCGGCGGTCGATCGTTCGCTGTTGGCGGGCATCGTTGCGCGCAATGTCGCGGTCGAGGCGCTTACAGCGTCCAAGCTGCCGACGCTCGGCACGGCGCAAGGTACGGAGATCAACGGTCGCGGAAACTGGCAGTGGACCCGGACCGTGTCGCCTGTGGGCGACGGCGATCGCGTGTTCCGGATCGACGTGATAGTCGCTGACGCCGCGGGCGTGGCAGGCAAGCTGACCGTGCTGCGCGACAACCCGCCGCCGCTACCCGCGCCGACTCCGAAGCCAACACCGAGCCCCACGCCGTGAAACGCGATGCCGGCTTCACCCTAGTCGAGATGATGATCTCGCTGCTGATCTTTGGACTGCTCGCCGCGGCCGGCGTATCGTTGCTGTCGTTCGGCGTGCGGGCGCAGGCGGTGGCGGGCAAGAAGCTCGACGATGTCGCGGCGCTGTCGCGTCTCGACGGCGTGCTCGTCGCCGATCTCGCTCAAGCCCTGCCGCGGGCGACCCGCGACGAGGGCGGCGCGGCTCGACCGGCGTTCGAAGGTGGCAACGGCGCGATGCTGCTGCGGCTGGTGCGCGGCGGGTGGGATAATATCGACAACGCGCCGCGGGCCAGCGTGCAGAAGGTCGAATATGTGCTGAGCGAGAACGGCACGATCGATCGCGTCGCCTATCCCATGCTCGACGGCGCGGCGCCGTACCCGCCCGCGACGATGCTGAGCGGAGTCTCCTCGGTGTCGATGCGCTATCGCCTGGCCGGGGCCTGGGCCGATCGCTGGCAGGGACTGCTCAACACGCCGTTGCCCGACGCTGTCGAAATGACGATCACGCGCACCGACGGCACGGTCTTTCGCGAACTCTTCCTCGTCGGTATCGGCAATGCGATGGCGAAGTCGGTGGCCAATGCGAATTGATCGGGGCCAGGAGCGCGGCGCGGCCTTGCTGACGGTTCTGTTGCTGGTCGCGATCGTCGGCGCGCTGGCGGCGGCGACGATGGAGAAGCTCAACCTGTCGACTCGCCAGGCGGCCAACGCCAAGGCGATGGAGCAGGCGCGCGGCTGGTCGCAAGCTGCGGCGGTGATGGCGCTGATCCGGATCGGAGCTGTGCGAAAGGATCCCAGGTCGATGGTCTCGCTGGCCGGGGGATGGAGCGACCGGCCCTTCCCGCTGCCGATCCCGGGCGGCGTCGCCACCGCACGTATCCACGATGGAGGCAATTGCTTCAACCTCAACAGTCTGGTGGTCCAGACGGGTGTCGATAATTTCACCGTCCGAACCGCAGGCGTCCTGCAATTTGCGCGGCTGATGCGGTTGATCGGCGTTCCCGGCGGCGATTCGATCGCAGCGGCGAGCGCCGACTGGATCGACACTGACAATATTCCGATCGCCGGGGGCGCGGAGGATGCGGCGTATAGCGGCTATCGCACCGCCAACACGCTGATGGCCGATCCCAGCGAGCTGCGCGCGGTGGCGGGGGTGACGCCGCAGATCTATGACAAGCTGAGCCCGTATATCTGCGCTCTGCCGACCACGCAGCCTTCGACGATCAACGTCAATACGATCGAGCCCGAGCGCAGTGCGCTAGTCGCCGCGATGGCGCCCGATACGTTGAGTGTAGAGGATGTACGCCGCGCATTGCTGGCGCGCCCGGAAACCGGTTGGTCGCAGGTCGGCAATTTCTGGAGCAGTGGATCGCTTGCCGCCAGGGCGCCGGGCGGCGCACCGGGGGAAACCGGGGTGACGACGCAGTGGTTTGCGCTGGTCACCGACGTTACGGTCGGCGGCGCGACGCTGCGCCAGACCGGCCTGATCGATGCGCGCACGCCGCAACCAATCCTCGTCGCGCGGCAATGGGGTGAA
>JAFEEZ010000359.1 GCA_018240825.1 Pseudomonadota bacterium
CGGCGCCGAACAGGACCACGGCGACCAGCATCTTGACCCCGACATTCGCCTTCATCGGGCGGAACGAAAACCAGATGGCCGTAGTGGCGGCACCGATGCCCATGCCCGCCGCGAGCAGGCCGAGACCCTGCGACCCTACTTTCAGAATATCGCGCGCGAACACCGGCAACAGCGCGGTGGCCCCGGCGAGCAGCACGGCGAACAGATCGAGCGTGATCGTCGCCAGAACAAGCCGGTTGCGGCGGACATAGGAAAAACCGTCGAGGATACGCATCAAGGGATGACGATCGGGCTGCGCCGGCGGCTGGGGAACGGGACCGATGAGAAAAATGAACAGCAACGCCACGCCGAACAATGCGGTCGCCGAGCCGTAAGCGATGTCTGGATGAATGGCGTAGAGAAATCCTCCCACGCTCGGCCCCGCGATGGTGCCGACTTGCCAGGCGATAGAACTGATCGCGATCGCCGTCGGCAGGCTTTCACGCGGAACGAGATTAGGGGCGAGCGCCGAATAGGCTGGCCCGGCAAAGGCGCGGCATACGCCGAATGAAACGGCGGCGGCGTACAGCGCGAACAATGATATCCTGTCGGCCCACGTCAGAAATCCGAGCGTCGCGGCCGTGATTAACAACACGAATGTTGTTGCCCGCACGATCCAGCGCCGGTCGACACTGTCGGCGACGAGTCCGACCAAGGGGGTCAGCAGAAACAGCGGCACGAACTGCGCGAAGCCGATCATGCCCAACAGAAACGCCGCCTCCCGGATATCCATCGTCTGCCGCGCGAGGTTATAGACCTGCCATCCGATGACGATCGACATCGAACTGACTGCGATCGTGCCAGTGAAACGGGAAAGCCAGTATGCGCGAAAATTCGCGATGCGCAGGGGATGGCCGGACGGGAACATCGTGGCGGCCTTAGGCGGTGAATGGCGGCTTGAGCAACCGTGACGTTGCTTGGCCGTCAGGAAGCTTTACCATACCGCACCGCACGATTGAATCCGGCGGCGCAACCGGCCTATAGGCCGCACTTTCTCCCCTTACGGAAACGAGGTTTCCATCTTGTCCAAACCGCCCAAAGCCTCCGCCAAAAACGCGCCCTTGCCGCCTGCGACCCCCAACCGGCCACGCCCCGAGGAACCGCAGCCGTACAAGGCGTCGAAGGCCGAACTGCTCGATTTCTACAAGCAGATGCTGCTGATCCGCCGGTTCGAGGAAAAGGCCGGGCAGCTTTACGGGCTCGGGTTCATCGGCGGGTTCTGTCACCTCTATATCGGTCAGGAAGCGGTCGCGGTCGGTCTCCAGTCGGCGCTCGACGGCGAGAAGGATTCGGTGATTACCGGCTATCGCGATCACGGCCACATGCTCGCCTATGGCATCGACCCCAAGGTCATCATGGCCGAGCTGACCGGCCGCGCCGCCGGCATTTCGAAGGGCAAGGGCGGGTCGATGCACATGTTTTCGACCGAGAAGAAGTTTTACGGCGGACACGGCATCGTCGGCGCGCAGGTGTCGCTTGGCACCGGTCTTGCGTTTCAGCACAAGTACAGCAACGACGGCGGCGTCTGCCTCGCCTATTTCGGCGACGGCGCGGCGAACCAGGGCCAGGTGTACGAATCGTTCAACATGGCCGAGCTGTGGAAGCTGCCGATCATCTACGTGATCGAGAATAACCAGTATGCGATGGGCACCAGCGTCAACCGCGCCTCGTCGGAAGACCAGCTCTATCGCCGAGGCGAGAGCTTCCGCATTCCGGGCATCCAGGTCGATGGCATGGACGTGCTGGCGTGCCGCGGCGCGGCCGAGGAAGCGCTGGCGTGGGTCCGTGCGGGCAAGGGTCCGCTGATCCTCGAGATGAAGACCTATCGCTATCGCGGCCACTCGATGTCGGACCCGGCCAAGTATCGCAGCCGCGACGAGGTCCAGGCGGTGCGCGACAAGTCCGATCCAATCGAACATGCGAAAAAGCTGCTCGAGGACATGGGCGTCAAGGAGGATGAACTGAAGGCCGTCGAACAGGAAATCCGCAAACAGGTCAACGAAGCGGCGGACTTTGCCGAGCAGACGCCCGAGCCGGAACCCGGTGAACTGTATACCGACGTGCTGGTGGAGTCGTACTGAGATGCCGATCGAGATCAAGATGCCGGCGCTGTCGCCCACGATGGAAGAGGGCACGCTGGCGAAGTGGCTCGTCAAGGAAGGCGACACGGTCAAGTCCGGCGACATCATGGCCGAGATCGAGACCGATAAGGCGACGATGGAATTCGAAGCGGTCGACGAAGGCACGATCGCGCAGATCGTTGTGGCGGAAGGCACCGACAACGTGAAGGTCGGCGCGGTCATCGCCGTGCTGGCGGCCGATGGTGAGGACGCTTCTGCACCTACTCCGGCGAAGCTCGAGAAGGCCGAGGAACCCGAGGTCAAGGAACAGGCCGCCGAGAGCGGCACACCCGAGCCGCACAAGGTCGAGACCGGCGCGCGGCAGATGTTCGAAGCGGCCAGGCACGACGCCGAGGTCGCCGACCCCGCGATCCCGGCCGGCACCGAGATGGTCAAGACCACCGTCCGCGAAGCGCTGCGCGATGCGATGGCCGAGGAAATGCGCAAGGATCCGCGCGTTTTCGTAATGGGCGAGGAAGTCGCGCAATATCAGGGAGCCTACAAGGTCACGCAGGGCCTGCTCGACGAATTCGGCGACAAGCGCGTGATCGATACGCCGATCACCGAATACGGTTTCGCGGGCGTTGGTACGGGCGCGGCGATGGGCGGGCTGCGCCCGATCGTGGAGTTCATGACGTTCAACTTCGCGATGCAGGCGATCGATCACATCATTAATTCGGCGGCCAAGACCAACTATATGTCGGGCGGGCAGATGCGCTGCCCGATCGTGTTCCGCGGCCCCAACGGCGCCGCAAGCCGCGTCGGCGCGCAGCACAGCCAGAATTACGGCCCGTGGTACGCGAGCGTGCCGGGGCTGATCGTGATCGCCCCTTATGACGCGGCCGACGCCAAGGGACTGCTCAAGGCCGCGATCCGAACGGAAGACCCGGTCGTCTTGCTCGAAAACGAATTGCTGTATGGCCGCAGCTTCGACGTGCCTGCGCTCGACGATTACGTCCTGCCGATCGGCAAGGCGCGGATCATGCGCGAGGGCAAGGACGTGACGATCGTCAGCTATTCGATCGGCGTCGGCGTCAGCCTGGAAGCCGCGGACGAGCTGGCGAAGGAAGGCATCGAGGCCGAGGTCATCGACTTGCGCACGCTTCGCCCGCTCGACAAGGCGACGGTGCTGAAATCGCTGGCCAAGACCAACCGCATCGTCGTTGCGGAAGAGGGTTGGCCGACCTGCTCGATCGCGTCCGAAATCGCGGCGTTCGTGATGGA
>JAFEEZ010000035.1 GCA_018240825.1 Pseudomonadota bacterium
CGTGGCTTGCCGAGCAGGGGGTGGCGCTCGCTCGCGTCAAATGGACGGGTGAGGTCGCAACCGTCGCCAGCGGAAGCGGCTATGCCGCCGATCGCGAAAAGGTCGAATGGCAGCGCGCCACTCGCGCCGATGAAACCAAACGGTTGACGTTCGCCGCCGACATTATCCGGCAAAAGATCGTGGCGAGCATTGCGACGTTGCAGACGCATATCGAGCCGTCCCGCGCTCGCACTATCGCGCTCGCCAAGGCTCGCGTCGGGATCGACCGGCTAGCGAAGGAGACGTTCCCCGATATCAACGCGATTTTCGCGATCGAAGGCGAATGCGCGTCAGCCTATTTCGCATCGTGGAACGGGATGCCGATTAGCTGGACCGGCACGAAGCGCCGTCCAATCCCGGACGGCTGGCAAACCTATTCCGGGCGCAGTTCGCTCGCGACTGGCGTAAAGCCGGAAAATCGCAATGCCTCGCATCCCGTCAACGCGATGCTCAATTACGCTTACGCCGTGAAGCTGGCACAGCTACAGATACAGGCGATTGCCGATGGCTATGACCCGACGATGGGGATCATGCACAACGGCAGGCGCGGTAATCCGGCGCTGATCCTTGATTTGATCGAACCGCAACGCCCGATCGTGGACGCCGCGATCTTGAAGCTGATCCGAAACCAGTCATTCGCCGCCGCCGATTTCATCATTCGACGCGACGGCGCTTGCCGACTGTCACCGCAACTGGCTCGTAAGGTGGCGAGCGTTGTTTCAGTCTAGCGATTGGCGTCAAAATTTGGATCGTTCGGCGTCGTAGGCGGTTTGCTCCCGCGCCGCCGCGTCGCGAAACGCGGAAACGCGCGAGCGATAAAGCGCCATCGCCGAAACCACGCCACGACAATCGAGGTTGGGATTGGACTGGCACTCGGCGATGATCGCACTCGCTTCGGCTTCATTTCGCGCAGCCGCTTCGTTCACGCTTTTGAGGCCATCCAAAACCAATTCGTGTTGGGTTTGAGCGGCGTCACTGTTGCGCTCGCGAGCAAAGGAAATCTGATCGGCGCGAACATCATCGCCGCCCCCGATTGCCACGATCCTAGCGCGTTCCTTGCCAAGTCTGGCCGCTTGCGACGACGTTGAGCGATAGGCGGCGATCAGGTTGTTTATTCTGCCAATTGTCTCCGAAAGATGATCGGCCTTGCTCGATATCGCGGTCGCGAACGCGCTAATCCGATCCTGATCGGCAGCATCGCGACGCATTTGATCGCGATTGGCCGCGTCCTTGTCGGACGCCAGCTTGATTTCGGCGGCCCGTCGCCGAACGCCATCGACCAGCGATGCAAATTCGGCCGGGTCGCTCCGCTTGAAAATCAGCTTTTGGGATTTACCGCCAGCGAACGCAGTCAACTCCAAACCCTGATCGGTTGTTTTCCCCGTGAGCAGCGACAATCCCGAACCGGTTTCGACGTTGAGATTGACCGCTTCGCCGTCGATCGTGCCCTCCAAAGACCGATCAATAGCGGTGACGCTGCCCGCGCTGTCCGTGCCGACCGCGATTAGCTTGCCTTTGATTTCATGGTCATTCGCCGAACTGATTTGCAGCATCATTCGCCCGGTGGAATCGCCGCCGATATAGCTTCCAACGATACCGGCGTCGCGACCGCATCCGCTCAAAGCGATGCAACCCGCCAATAGCATTCCGACCAATTTGCCCGTCATCGTCCGCCCTCGAACAGTCATCCTTGCTGTCCCCATTATGGGGACATTTGGTTTCCTGTTTACTTACGGCTCCGGGATTTTCAGCCGGGCGATCGATATGCAGCGGGGATGGGTAGTCTCGTCCGACTACCGATCGGCAATTGGCGCGATCAAATCGGTTCGTGAGACCAAGGGCATTTCGCAACGCGAACTTGCGCGGCGGTTGGGAAAGCACCCCTCGTTCGTCAACAAAACCGAACAATTCGAGCGGCGGCTCGACATCCTCGAATTTGTCGCCATCGCGAAAGCGCTCGATATGAACGCCGTCACGCTGTTGAAAACAATCTTGGCGGCGCTACCCGATCACGTTGAGGTTTGACATTCGCGAGCGCCAAGGTGTGGTCACAAATGCATTTTCGACCCGCTATCACTATACCCCCCGGATCAAGTCCGGGGTGACGAGTGGGTGTGGCCTCCTCAGCCCACGAACGCCGCCACCGCCTTCGCGAACGCCTCGGGCTGGTCGAGCATGATGAAGTGCGCGCTGTCGTCCACGCGCTGATAGGTGACGTGCGGCGCGGCGGCATACGCGCCCTTGTAGAACGGGTCGGCCATCGACGCGGGCAGATTGGCGGAGCTCGGATAGAGCAGGGTGATCGGCGTCGCGATCTTCGCGAGGTCGCCGCGCAGGTCGGTCGTCATATCCTCGTACATCGCCTCGGCGGAGACGCGCGGATCGGCCTTCATCACCCACGCCGTCACCCTGGCCTGGCTGTCGGGCTTGAGCGCCAGCGTCTTCGCGACGCCTTCGGCGTTCGCCGCATCGGGTTTTCCGTAACTCGCCGCCATCTGGTCGCGCATCGCCTGGGCGCGCGGCTCGACTGCCGCGACCGTCGCGGTCGGGCCGAACAGCATCCCGAACCAGGGCAGCGAATCGACGATCATCAGTTTGCCGACGTCCGCCGGATGCGCCTTCGCCAGCATCAGCCCGACCAAGCCGCCCATCGAATGCCCGATCACCGCCGCGCCGCTCAGCCTGTTCTTCGCGATATAGGCGTCGAGGTCGGCGACCACGCCGTCGAGCACACCTGGCTTCAGGTTGGCTCCGGCATCGTCGCCGCCGAACCCGTTGACCTGAACCAGCACCACGCGGTGCGTTTTGGCGAGATCAGCCGCAACGCCGTCCCACACCGCGCGTGGCGAGGACAGGCCGGGGATCAGGATGACCGGCGATCCCTTGCCCATAGCGACAATCGAGATATGGTCCATGCGGACCTCGGCGGCCGTGGCCGCTGCCGCCGGCGCCGGCCGGGCGTGCGCGTCGCTCACGTTAAGCGCCAGCAACGGAAACGCAACGGCGGCGATGAGTCGAGCTTTGGTCTGCGGTGTCATGTCAATTCTCCTTGGAGGGACTGGTGAAAACATCTTCGATCGCGAGGCCGAACGTCTCGGCGATCTTGAAGGCGAGGGGGAGCGAGGGGTCGTAGCGGCCGGTTTCGATCGCGTTGACGCTCTGGCGTGACACGTCGAGCGCGGCGGCGAGGTCGCCCTGGCTCCAGTTGCGCTCGGCGCGCAGCACGCGGAGGCGGTTTTCCATCAACCCCTCCCGCCAAAGCCGCCGAACGTCAGCTTGTTGACGCAACCGCCGATGCCGAGCCCGCCGAACCAGATCACCGACGCGTAATAGGCCGGGATGTGGCTCACCATGTCGAAGCTTTCGAGGAACCCCCACACCGTCGCCAGGCTCAGCATGATGCCGGACGCCCACAACGTCTGGCGCACCGTCAGCATCCGCTGATATTCGTCCTTTTCCTCGACCAGATAGAGGCCGATTGCGGCGAACACGCCGATGATGGGCAACGCGGGCAGGATCGCCGCCACCCAGGCGAGCGCGCCGCTCACCAGATGATGCTTGAACGCATAGACCGCCGGCAACAGCAACGCGCAATAGAGCAGGCTGAGCACGATCACGCGCACGCTGTAGCGCCGGCCGGCGGGGGTGAAACTGGACATGTAAAGCCTCCTTGCGAATCAG
>JAFEEZ010000360.1 GCA_018240825.1 Pseudomonadota bacterium
AATTTGCCGGTGCCCATGTGGACTGCGATCTTGTTCTTCTTCATCAGGTGGGTGACACCCTGATTGAGCTGCTTCGCCACCCCGCGCGAGCGCTTCACCACCGCGTCGAGATCGGCGGTGATCTTCTCGGCGGCGAGTCCGTAATCCTTGGCGTGCTGCATGTAATGGAAAATCTCCGCCGAACGCAGCAGCGCCTTGGTCGGGATGCACCCCCAGTTGAGGCAGATACCGCCGAGCAGTTCGCGCTCGACGATCGCGGTCTTCAACCCCAGCTGCGCCGCGCGGATCGCCGCGACATAGCCGCCGGGCCCGGAGCCGAGAACGATGAGGTCGTAAGTTTCAGCCATCGGTTTTCATCCAAGATAGTTAGTTACAAGCATCGCCCCAAATCCCAAGGCGAGCCAGAAACCGGCAAAAGTCGAAAGGATCGAATTCGGGCGATCACGACGCATCAAAAAAGCTAGTGGCAGGGCAACCAACGACCAGGCAGGAATTGCCAGAAAGCTCTTGTCTTCAGCTTGCCACGAAAAGCCCGATGTTACAGCAATGGCCGACACCAGAACGCCTGCGGCACCGAGAAAGAATAACATGGCGCCTATAGCCGAGTTTACTGACCCTAGATATCGAACCAAGTCTTTCCCGTCGTAGCTATCTCTCACCGCTCCATCCCCACAAACACGAAACTACCCTCGGCAACCTTGGCCACCGCCTCGCCGTGTCGGTCGCGCTTCCACGCTTCGGTCGCGATGGTCATCGAAGTCTTGCCCTTCGTCGCGACCTCGGCCCAGACAGACAGTTCATCGCCGATCGCCGCCGGCGTGGTGAATTTGAAGCCGTCGGCTGCGACCACGGGCGCGCGCTTGCCGGTCAGGCGCGACGCGAGGCTGCCGCCCGCAAGCGCCATCTGGCCGAACAGCCAGCCGACGAACGCGCTGCCATAAGGATTGGCGTCCGCCGCCATCACCGTCACGCGGATATCGGGCATGCGTTCGGGCGGAGTGGCGGGCGGCGCGTCGCTCATTCGGGCATGACCGCGCGGGGTTTGCGGTCCTGGTCGATCGCAACGAACGTGAAGCGCGCTTCGGTCACGCGGCGGAAATCGTCGCGGTGGCGGTCGCGCGCCCAGGCCTGCACATCGATCACCATCGACGAGCGACCTACCTTGGCCAGCTCGGCATAGACCGAAACCTCGTCGCCGATATGCACCGGCGAATGGAACTGCATCCCGTCCATCGCGATCGTGACCGAGCGGCCATGCGAATGCCGCGCCGCGATCAGCCCGGCGGCCGAATCCATCAGGCTCATCAGCCAGCCGCCGAAAATGTCGCCATAAGCATTGGCGTCAGCCGGCATCGCGGTGACGCGGATCGACGGCTCGCGGTTGGGCGGGATTTCAGTCATCCGCGCCCTGACTGGGGTGCGGCCGGTCGGCGCGCCACGAATCGAGGACCGACTTGAGCCCAACGCCGATCACGACGGCGATCGAGACCCAGCCGATCGGCCAGATCGTCGCGGCTCCTTGCGGATAGCTCCACGCCGCGCCCCAGGCGACAAGATAGGTCACCCCGGCGCTGGCGAGCATATAGGCGAATTCGGCGATCGTGTGGCCGGACATGGCGGCGTCCTCAGGCGAGCATGCCCAGCGGGTTCTCGATCAGCGCCTTGAACGCCTGCATCAGCTCAGCTCCGTCGGCCCCGTCGATCGCGCGGTGGTCGAAGCTGCCGGTCGCCGACATGACCGTCGCAACGCCCAGCGCGTCGTCGATCACATAGGGCCGCTTCTCGCCCGCGCCGATCGCCATGATCATGCCCTGCGGCGGGTTGATGACCGCTTCGAACTGCTTGATCCCGAACATCCCCATGTTCGACAGGCTCGCGGTGCCGCCCTGATACTCCTCGGGCTTGAGCTTGTTGTCGCGGGCGCGGCCAGCAAGATCCTTCATCTCGGTCGAGATTGCGGCCACGCCCTTGGTGTTGGCGCTCGCGATGATCGGCGTGATGAGGCCCGACGGCGTCGATACCGCCACCGAAATGTCGGCGCGGCTGAAGCTGATCAGCTGGTCGGGGGTGAACATCACGTTGCACTTGGGCACTTGAATGAGGCTCGCGGCCAGCGCCTTGATGATCAGGTCGTTGACTGACAGCTTCACGCCGCGGCCTTCCAGGCTCTTGTTCAGATCGCTGCGCAGCTTGAGCAACGCGTCGAGCCGGATATCAACCGTCAGGTAGATGTGCGGCACCTGCTGCTTCGATTCGGTCAGGCGGCGCGCGATCGTCTTGCGGACGTTTGACAGCTTGGTCGCCTCGTGCGGGATATCGGGAATCGCCGCAGGCTTGACGGGCGCGACGGACTGCGCGGGCGCCTCGGCGGCCGAGACCGTGCCGGTCTGCGCTGGCGCCGCGCCCGGCCTCGCGCCTTCGACGTCCGCCTTGACGATCCGGCCATTTGGTCCGGAGCCGGCCAATGCCGAAATCTCGACACCTTTCTCCGCGGCGAGCCGACGCGCGAGCGGCGAGGCTTTCACGCGCTCGCCCGAAGCGGCGGCGGCAGGCGCGGGTGTGGGAGCAGGCGCTGGGGCCTGTTTCGCCTCTTCCTTCGACGCCCCGACCTTGGGCGCTTCCTGCTTCGGCGCGGGAACGGCTTTCGCTGCTGAGGCATCCTCGCCTTCCCCCGCCAGGATCGCGATCACCGCGCCGACCTTCACATTGTCGGTCCCCTCCGGCACGACGATCTCGGCGATAACGCCTTCATCGACCGCTTCGAATTCCATCGTCGCCTTGTCGGTCTCGATCTCGGCCATCAGGTCGCCCGACTTGACCGTGTCGCCCGCCTTGACCAGCCACTTGGCCAGCGTCCCCTCCTCCATCGTCGGCGACAAAGCGGGCATCTTGATTTCGATGGGCATTCACGCGTCCTTTGCGGATCGTCCTGGGGAGGCGGACAGTTGCGAAACGCTTTCGCGCCGGGCCGGGTTCGGGTCAAGATGTGCGCTTGCGCAAGTGCCGGTTCCGCGTCACCTATCCAATCAGCGAGAGGGTTCATCATCATGCGCATCTACCTCGTCGTGATCGACGACACGCCCGAAGCCGAGGTGGCGCTGCGCTTCGCCGCGCGGCGCGCGGTCAAGACAGGCGGCGGAGTCGAGATTCTCGCGTTGCTGCCGCGACAGGAATTCATTGCGTTCGGCGGCGTCCAGGCGACGATCGAGGAAGAGGCGCGGCTCCACGCCGAAGCGCTTGTCGCCGGTGCGGCGGGCACGTTGTTCGAAGAATCCGGCCTTAAACCTGCGATCACCGTCAGGGAAGGCGACGGACCGAAGATCATTCGCGAAATGATCGAGAACAATCCGGAGGTCGCCGCGCTCGTGCTTGGGGCGGCGGCGAGCGGGGCGCCAGGCCCGCTGGTCGCGCATTTCGCCGGAGCCGACGCCGGCAAGCTCCGCGTGCCGATCATGATCGTGCCGGGCAGCCTGGACCGCGAAGGGATCGACCGGCTGAGCTAGCGCTTGCGGCCCGCGCGACCGCTCGCCTAGAAAAGCGTCGGCGTTCGGGGGCATATCTTGGCCGATATCTTCATTTCCTATGCGCGCTCGACCGAACGGCAGGCGGCGCTCGCCGCCGCCGGGTTGCGCGCGCTGGGACATAGGGTGTGGCGCGATGACGAACTGCCCGCGCACCGGGCCTATGCCGAAGTGATCGAGGAACGGCTGCGGGCGTCGAAAGCTGTGCTCGTCATCTGGTCGGCCGATGCGGTGAAGTCGCAATGGGTCCGCGCGGAGGCCGACGCCGCGCGCGAAGCGGGCACGCTGGTTCAGATGAGCGTCGACGGACGCAAGCCGCCGTTGCCCTTCAATCAGATCCAATGCGCCAACCTCAAGGATTGGGACGGCGGAGGCGAAGCGGCCGGGTGGCGCAAGGTCGTGGAGAGCATCGAAGCGTTGCTCGGCGGCGATAAGCCCATCGTCGCGGACGACGTCACGGCCGCCCGCTCAACCGCCGCCAAGGCCGTGTCGATCTGTGTCCTTCCGTTCCTCAACATGAGCGGCGACGCCGAACAGGAATATTTCAGCGACGGGATCAGCGAGGACATCATCACCGACCTGTCCAAGGTCTCCGCGCTGTCGGTTGTCGCGGGCAATACGGCCTTCACCTACAAGCACCGTAATGTCGACGTGAAGACTGTCGCGCGGGAACTCGACGTAACGCACGTCCTCGAAGGCAGCGTGCGCAAGGCGGGCGGCCGCGTGCGGATCAGCGCGCAGTTGATCGACGGGCGTCAGGGCGATCACGTCTGGGCCGACCGCTATGACCGCGAACTAACCGACATCTTCGCGATCCAGGACGAGATTTCAAAGGCGATCGTCGGTGCGCTGCGGGTGACGTTGCTGCCCGGCGAGAGGAAGGCGATCGAGACTCGCGGCACCGCCAATCCGGAGTCGTACAACCTCTATCTGATGGCGCGGCAATATTGGATCACCGGCAACAAGGGCGACCGCCGGCGGGACGAGGTAGTGGTTCGCATATGCCAGCAGGCGACGCGGATCGACCCCGGCTACGCGCGCGCCTGGGCGCTGATGTCGCTGGCGCAGGTCGAGCGGCGTTTCTGGCATGGCATCGAAGCGGAGGATGCATTGCCGGCCGCCGAAAAGGCGCTGTCGCTCGACCCCGATATCGCCGAAGCCTATTGCGTCCGCGCGCGCTACCTCCAGCTCGATGGCAAGCTCGCCGAGGCTAACGCCGCGCTCGATACCGCGTTACGACTCGATCCGGAGAATTGGGAGGTCAACAAGGAGGTCGCGTTCCTCACTTTCGGCCAGGGCCGAATCCGCGACTCGATTCCCTATTTCGAGAAAGCAGCGGCGTTGATGGATGCCGACTTCCACGACTCGAGCATGCTGGTGACGTGCTACCGCTCGCTCGGCGACGATGCCAATGTCGAACGCTGCGCGCGGCGGACAATCGAACGCGTGGAAAAGGCGATCGCACAGGACCCGAGCAACGGCTTCGCGCTCGGCGCCGGCGTCATGTCGCTGGCAGCGCTCGGCGACGCGGCGCGCGCCAGGAAGTGGACCGAACGCGCGGTGCTGATCGATCCCGACAACATCTCGATGCGCTACAATCTGGCCTGCGGCCTCGCTTACCTGCGCGAGTTCGACGCCGTGATCGAGCTGATCGGCCCCTATTTCGCTGCGGTCAGCATGACCCAGCTCAAGCACAGCGCGGTCGATCCCGACCTGGACGAGGTGCGAAGCGACCCGCGCTATCAGGCAATGGTTGAAGGGGCGCTGGCGCGGCTCGGTGCGCGTTGGGCCGACCTGCCGAGCCACGACACTGGCTGAACGACAAACCGCCCGCCGCCAAGGGAGAGGCGGCGGGCGGCGTTCTCCCCTTCCAGGGCGAACCTTCAGCTGCCCCGGATCGGCGCCGGCGCGCAGGTGCAGCGCGGCTTGGGCCGCGGCCGCCACTTGCGCTTGATCACCTTGCGATAGACCCGCTTCGGCGCGACATAGCGGCGCTCCTCGACATATTCGGTGGTGGTCGTCGTGGTTGTGACGACCCCCGGCATCGTCACCGTAACCACCGAACCTGGCGATACATAATAGGTCTCACCATAAGCGATGCGCGGCATCGGCCCTGGCCCGTAACCGCCGCCATAACCCCCGGTCGTATAGGTATAAGTCGTGGTCGTCGACGACGAGCCGCCGTAACCCGGCGCCGGATAGGGCGCGCCATAGCCTGAACCCGGAGCGGGCGCGGGGTAACCGGCCGGCGGATAGTCCGAATAGCCGCCCGCCCCCGCATAGTCCTCGTCATAGGCGTAACCGCCCTGATACCGATCCCAATCGACGTCGCCGATCGTATCGTAGACCGTGCCGTACCTGTCGATCAAAACCGCGTCATTGTAATAGCGGCTCCAGTAATAGCCGGCGGGCGGCGCGCCCAGGCCGTACATCGCCCAGTCGCCGATGACATAGCTGGGCGACACCCAATATCCCGTGAGGCGCTTGCCGCGCTTCATCCGGACATAGCCGTTCCATCCGCCCGGCGCCTGCATGCCGGCCCACCAGTAACCACCGATGCGGCCGCCCCAGCGGCTGCGACCGCTCCACTGGCCGCGATTGCCGCCACGCCACTGGCCGCCGGTCCAGCCGCCGGGATTGGGTCGAGGCATCGGTTGACCCTGTGGCGGCATGGGCTTGGGATTGGGCATCGGCATCGGGCGCTGTCCCTGGGGCCCGATTCGCTGCGCGTCGGCCGCCGTTCCGCCGAACGCCATTGTCGCCACAACCGCAGCAATCATCAGGCTTCGCATGGTTAACACTCCCTGTTTCCGGCGGTGGCGGTTAACCACGACCGCGCGATACGTCATGGACAACGCTACCAAAAGTCGCAGTTTTCCGCCAGTTTAGGGGAAGCGGGAATCAAGTCCCGTTCTGGATCAGGATTCACCCGTTAACCCGGTCGCTTAACATCTCCGCGATCGCCTCGATCCCGGCGGCGTCCTCCGCGTCAAACCGCGCATGGACTGGGCTGTCGAGATCAAGCACCGCCGCCACGCGTCCGTCAGCGAGAATCGGGACGACCAGTTCGGACCGGCTGGCGGCGTCGCACGCGATATGTCCGGAAAAGGCGACGACGTCCTCCACCAACTGCGTTTGGCGCGTCGCCGCGGCGACTCCGCACACCCCTTTGCCGATCGGGATGCGGATGCACGCCGCCTTGCCCATGAACGGCCCCAGCACGAGTTCGTCGCCGATGTTGCGATAGAACCCCGCCCAGTTGAGATCGGGCAGATATTCCCACAGGATCGCCGCCGCGTTGGCCATGTTGGCGACTCCGTCGGGCTCGTCCGCGGTGATCGCATCGATCGCCGCGAGAACGTCGCGATAAAGGTCAGGCTTGGAATCCGTCGTTACGTCGAACTTGTACACGTCAATCGATCCTTACCTTGCCACGCCCCGCCTTCACTATGCTGCGGCCCTTCTTTTCGTCGACACGCTTCGCCTTGGCCGCTCTGGACGGACGAGTTTTCAAACGCTTCGCCTGCCGGACATGGGCCTCGGCGATCAGTTGCGCGAGCCGCTCGCGCGCGTCGGCCCGATTCGCCTCCTGCGTACGGAAGCGCCGCGCCGTGATCAGCAATTCGCCGCTCGCGGTCAGCTTCGAGCCGGCCAGTTCCTTCAGCCGCTGATACGCCCAGGGCGCGAGCCCCAGCTTGAACACATCCACCCGCAACTGCACCGCGGTCGCGACCTTGTTGACGTTCTGCCCGCCCGGTCCGGTCGCGGCGAGGAACTTCTCCTCGACGATCGCGGCCTCGATATCAGGCATCACCGAACCCGGCCTTGGCAAACCGATCGGGCAACGGGGCGGTCGCGGCGATGTCCTCCTTGCCTTCGCGCGGCACGATCAGTTCGGCGGCGTGGAGCAACATGCCCGCAGGATCGGCCTTGCCATAGACCGGATCGCCAGCCACCGCCGCGCCGAGCCCTTCGAGTGCGTGGATGCGGATCTGGTGCGTCCGCCCGGTTTCGGGCCGGAACTCGACCAGGGTCCGCCCGCCCTGCTCCCGCAACGCTTTCCAAGCGGTGCGCGCCGACTTGCCTTTGGGATCGCCGGTCATCCGCCAGCCCTTCTCGCGGGTCGACACCTTGGCGAGCGGCAAGTCGACGACCCCTTCTCCCTCGACTACGCCCTCGAGGACCGCGAGGTAGCGCTTCCGGATCCGGTTCGCCTCGAACGCCTGCTGGAACCTGGCATGCGCCCTGGGGTTTCGCGAAAGGAGCAGGCAGCCCGATGTATCCTGGTCGAGCCGGTGCACCGCCATCGGCCAGCGTTTGAACCCGAACGTCAGACTGTCGAGGTGGTTCTCCAGGCTGATCGCCCCAGAGCGCGGACGATCGACCGGCAGGCCCGCGGGCTTGTCGATCACCAGGGCCTCGCCATCCAGGAACAACACTCTATCCGCAAGCATTCCGAAGCCCTTGCCACCGCGTGCGCCGCTATGCCAGTGGCCGCGATGCTTTGTCGGGAGCGTGTCGATGCGGTTGCGTTGGTTGGTCTGGTTGTGCGCGCTTGTCCCGACCGTCGCGCTCGCGCTCACCCCGGTCACGCTGTGTCCCGGCCAGAACGTCGAGCCCATGCCCGACGGCCGCATGCTCGGCCATTTGCCCTATCCCGAGGCCAATCCAGCCGATCTCGTGACGATCCCCGGCGATTTCGGGGTCGGACGGCCATGCGTGATGCATCGCGACGCCGCCGCGGCGATGGCGCAATTGCTCGCCGCTGCCGACCTCGCGCCCGCGGTCAAGGGCAAGCTGCGCGGCATTTCGTGCTTCCGCACCGTCGAACGCCAGCGCCAGATTTTCTGCAGCCAGATCGGCCCCAAAAAACGCTGCGCCAACGCTGCCGAGCGCGCCAAATCCTCCGGCCCGCCGGGTTATAGCGAGCACGCCACCGGCTATGCGCTCGACTTCGCGATCCGGCCGCTGAGCAAAGGCTGCGGCGACGTAAGCGACTGCATCGCGCACACGCCGCCGGGCCAATGGCTGCTCCAGCATGCGACCGAGTTCGGGTTCGAACTGTCCTTCCCGCCGGGCAATGCGCAGGGCGTGACGTGGGAGCCTTGGCACTGGCGCTGGGTCGGCGTCAGCGCGGCCGCCCCCGGCGCCGCCGCTGCTCGCGCGCTATTCACCGCCGCGCGCACCCGCTTCCCTGCGCAGCCGGGCATCCCTGAAGTCGCTTTGCCGCCCGAATGGCAAAAGGCGATCGTCCCCGCCCCCAGTCCGACGCCGATCTGGCCCAAATGAAAGGAGCCCGGACCTTGCGGTCCGGGTTCCTTCCCCGTCGAACGGGTGGATGGCTCAATACGTCCCAGAGAAGCTGCGGTTGAGGATGCGGCCTTGCGCGTCCTCGTCGCGATCGCTGTCCTCGTCACCGAAGAATGCGCTGCGTTCTTCGTCGCGCCAATGCGCTTTGGCCTCGTCGGCAGTCTTGCGCACGGTGACCTTGTCGTCGACGCTCTGGATCCAGCGCGACGGGATCGAATGATGCCGGCCGCCTGCGTCCGGGTCGCTCTTGGTCAGGATGATGCGATCGCCGCGCACCTTGTCGACCGTGCCGATATGCGCGCCGTCGGAACTGACCACGTCCATATGCTCGTTGACCTTGCTCAGCGCCGATCGCTGGCCTTGGCGCTCGGTGCGCCATGTCCCGAATTCGTTGGAGAACTTCTGCTGGTTCTCGCGGCGATATTCGTCGTAATCGCGATCAAGCGCCGCGATCTGACTGGAGCGCCATTCGTGATAGTCGCGATCGCGCGCGTTCTGCGCGTCCATCTGGCGGCGGCGTTCTGCATCGTCGTCGCCGAACCACGAACGCACCTCGTCGCCGGCGCGGTCGAAAAAGCCGCGGTTCTCATAGTCATAGCCCTGCGGCTGGCGGCGATACGTGCGGTTCCCGCGATATTCGCCACGCCCGGAACCGCCATAACTGCGGTCTCGCCCATATTCGCGGTTGCCGCCATAGCCGGAGCCATAGCTGATCGAGTCGTATTCGCCATACCCGTAGCCGCCGGCTCCGCTGCTGTAGTCATAGCCATACTGGCCGCCTGACCGTCCGGCGTCCGGCGTCCGGTTGCGGCTGTAATAACCGCGCTCGCCATAATCGTCGCGCCCGGCGCCGTAATCGCGCGCGGCGGCCTCGCTCTCGTCGCGTGCGAAGCGGGAATTGTCGCGGTTCCAGTCGTCTTGCGACCGTCCGCGCGGATAGCGTTCATAGCCCATCGAAAAAACTCCTTGGTCCTGGTTTCGATGGCGGACGCGACAAGGGGAGAGGCGCGCCCACCCGAACGTCAAACGGCGGAGAATCCGGCCCGGTTCCGGCGATTCGTCGCAAGTTCAGGGCGATCGCGCGCGGGACGCCGCAAGGCGGTGCGCCAGCACGGCGAAGCCCGTGTTGCAAAGGCGGAAAATGGTCGCTAGAGGCCACCGCTCCCGAGCGCCAAAGGCCGCGTCGGGGTGGAGCGGGGCTGTAGCTCAGATGGGAGAGCGCTGCAATCGCACTGCAGAGGTCAGGGGTTCGATTCCCCTCAGCTCCACCAGTCCCGGTCACGGCAGCAACTGTCCCCTGGACCTGACCTGACGCGCGGTTTCCGATAACTTGCCGCGCCCAGACAGGCTGCGAAACGTAACCGACCAGCGCAGCGCCGCATGCGCCGCGATGCCGTGCTCCCACTCGCGTCTCGCCGGGCCGCTCAGATGATAGATCGAGCGTGGCGCAAGCGGCATCGCCGCGCGTTCGAACCCGCCCGGCGTCCGCCGCCGCAGCCGCAGGACGGCGGGAGCGCCGAGCGATATGCCGGCGACATGCTCGAACACCGGTCGGTCGCGATGCCACCCGATCCCGGCGCCCGGATCGTATCGAATCACCAGCGCCTGGGCGAGTTGGCCGGGCGCGAGACCTGCAAAGGCCGCGGCGCGTTCACGCAATGGCAGCAGGAAATCGGGGATCGGCGGCGCCTCGCCGAACTTTGCCGCGTCGAAATCGTAGCGCCAGCCAAACGACGCCGTCCGCCGCTTGCCGACCCAGCCCTGAAAGCGGAACGGCGCAACCGCGACCGTTTCAAGATCGGCGATCAGCGCTGCCTCCTCGCGCACGCTCAGGATGTCGTCGCGATAATCCAGCCCCACCGGGATAATGTCGCCTCGCGCGAACAGATCGAATTGCGTCATCCCGCCTCCGCCTTGTCCCGCGTCTTCGTTTCGAAGTCGCTCGCGTCGTGGCGCTCCCATAGCTGGGTTGCGGGGTCGCCAGTCACTTTGTTGACCATCCGCCCGCGTTGCACCGCCGGGCGCGCGAAAATCTGGTCGGCCCAGCGAATGACGTTCCGGTATTCGTGCGCCGACAGAAACTCTGCGGCGTCGTAGGCCAGTCCCTTGACCACTGCGCCATACCAGGGCGCCGCCGCGATGTCGGCGATCGTATAATCCGGGCCGCCCAGATATTCGCTTTCGGCCAGGCGGCGGTCGAGCACGTCGAGCTGGCGCTTCACCTCCATCGCGTAGCGGTCGATCGCATATTCGATCTTGACCGGGGCGTAGGCGTAGAAATGCCCGAACCCGCCACCCAGGAACGGCGCCGACCCCATCTGCCACATCAGCCAGGACAGTACCTCGGCGCGCGCCGGATAATCGGCGGGGAGAAACGCGCCGAACTTCTCCGCGAGATAGATCAGTATCGCGCCCGATTCGAACACGCGCACCGGCGCGCCTGGGTTCGTGCGGTCGACCAGCGCCGGGATCTTCGAATTGGGGTTCGCCGCAACGAAGCCGCTGCCGAATTGGTCGCCCTGGTTGATTCGGATCAGCCAGGCGTCATATTCCGCGCCCGTGCGGCCGAGCGCCAGCAATTCCTCGAGCATCACCGTCACCTTCACCCCGTTCGGCGTCGCCAGCGAATAGAGCTGGAGCGGATGCTTGCCGACGGGCAGATCCCTGTCGTGCGTCGGACCGGCGATCGGGCGGTTGATATTGGCGAAGGCCCCGCCATTCTCCTTGTTCCAGCTCCAGATTTTAGGCGGCGCGTAGTCGGTCATTCGCGGTCTCCTCGCTCGATTGCAGGGAGATAGGGAGCAGCGGCGACGGCGATAAGGACCGTGCTAGCTTACCGGCAGCGCCAGCTGTTCGGTATGGTCGAGCGGGGCCATCGACGCGAGCGTGACGCCGATCAGCCTGATCCCCGCGCGCAGCGGGAACAACGTCGCGACCAGGCGTTCCGCCACGGCGACCAGGTCCGCATGGTTCGCCACCGCTGCGCCCAGCGTCCTGCTTCGCGTGACGATGCGAAAATCGGCGTAGCGCGCCTTCACCACCACCGTCTTGCCGCTCGTCCGCGTGCGCTCGACCCAATCCCACACCTGATCCGCCATCCGCCGCACCGCCGCCAGCACCTCCTCGGGTGTTTCGAGGTCGTGTTCGAACGTCGTCTCCGATCCCGACGACTTGCGCGGTCTATCGGGCGTCACCTCGCGGTCATCCTCGCCGTGCGCGATCTTGTGATACCACGCGCCCGCCTTACCGAAATTGGCGATCAGGAACGCGGGATCACGTCCACGCAGATCGGCGCCGGTCGCGATCCCCAGCCGGTTTAGCTTCTCCGCCGTCTTCGGCCCGATGCCGTGGAACCGGCCAACGGGAAGCTCCGCGACGAAATCCGCCCCCTGCCCCGGCGGGATGACGAATTGACCGTTCGGCTTGTTCTGGTCCGACGCCAGCTTGGCGAGGAACTTGTTGTACGAAATCCCCGCCGACGCGGTCAGTCGAGTCATCTCCAAGATACGGATGCGTATCTCGCTCGCGGTGGCGGTCGCCGACGGCAATCCCTTGAGATTGGCCGTGACGTCCAGATACGCCTCGTCGAGCGAAAGCGGCTCCACCAACGGCGTGTAATCGTGGAAGATGTCGCGAATCTGGCGCGAAACGTGGCGGTATACGTCGAACCGGTGCGGCACGAAGATCAGATCCGGACACCGCCGTAGCGCCACGATCGAAGGCATCGCCGATCGCACCCCGAACGCGCGCGCCTCATAGCTCGCCGCCGCCACAACGCCCCGGCCCGTCGCCGATCCCACCGCCACCGGCCGCCCGCGCAGCGCCGGATCGTCGCGCTGCTCGACCGAGGCGAAAAAGGCGTCCATATCGACATGAATGATCTTGCGCGTCACCGCGAAAGTCATGGCCGCTGGGCGCAAATATCACAATCGCAGTTAATACGGAGCCGATCGAAGTTAACGCTCTTGCCCCAATTGCTGCGCTTTGCTGTTGGTTAAGCGCGCGGCAACGAATCCCCCCCAGCCGCCGCGCGATGCGAGGCAGTGATGCGAGTAACCCGATTCGGACGCGCGACGAGCGCTCTCGCCGCCATGGCGATGATCGCGGGCTGCGGAGGCGGCGGGGGCGCCGCCGGCGGGTCGGGGGTCGCGGTCGTCGCCTCCGGTGCAAGCACGCCAACCCCAGCCGCCGACGCGAACGGCAACGCCAATATCGAGGTCGCCGGCTGCTCGCTGCGCGAACGCCAGGACTGGGCCTTCGCCCAGCTGAAGGAATGGTATCTGTTCCCGGATACGCTGCCCGCAAGTCTCGATCCGTCGGGCTATTCGACCGTCCAGGCCTATGTCGATGCGCTCACCGCCACCGCGCGGGGCCAGCGCAGGGATCGCAACTTCACCTACGTCACCTCGATCAAGAGCGAGGACGCCTATTACAATTCGGGGTCGAACGCCGGGTTCGGTGTCCGGCTGTCGTATGAAACCGCGGGCCGCGTGTTCGTGTCGGAAAGTTTCGAAGGCGCACCCGCCCTTGCCGCCGGGATCGACCGGGGCGCCGAAATCCTGGCGGTCGGCACATCGCCCGACAATCTCCAGAATGTCAGCGACCTGATCGCTGCGAATGGCGCGCAGGGCGTCACCGACGCGCTCGGCCCGGCGACCGCGGGGACCAGTCGCGTTCTCCGCGTCTCCACCGGCGGCATCGTCAGCACCGTCACGCTGACCAAGGCCGACTATACCCTTACCCCGGTGTCGAACCGTTACGGCGCGAAGGTCATCAGCGAAGGCGGCAAGCAATACGGCTATGTCAATCTGCGCACCTTCATTTCGACGGCCGACCCCGCGCTTCGCGACGCGTTCGCTCAGTTCCGCGCCGCCGGCGTTACGGACATCATCGTCGACTTGCGCTACAATGGCGGCGGACTCACCTCGATCGCCGAGTTGGTGGGCGACCTGATCGGCGCAAATCGCAACGCGACCGATCAGTTCGACTATATGATGTACCGGTCGGACAAGCAGACCAACAATACGACGCGCTATTTCAAGAGCCAGCCGCAGGCGATCGCGCCGACGCGCGTTGCGTTCATCGGCGCCAATGGCACCGCATCGGCCAGCGAACTCGTGATTAACGCGATGCGCCCCTATTTGCGCGCCAATGCCGCGCTGATCGGCGCCAACACCTATGGCAAGCCGGTCGGCCAGATCGCAATCGACAAATCGACGTGCGACGATCGCCTGCGGGTGATCGCTTTTTCGCTCAAGAACGCCGATCGCGACGGCGATTATTATGACGGTCTCGCGTCGAAGATGGAAACAAGCTGTCAGGCAGGCGACGACTTGTCCTATCCGATGGGCGATCCGCGCGAAGCGTCGACTCGCTCGGCGCTCGATTTCCTTGAGGGCAAGAGCTGCACCCGGATCGGCGCCGGGGGCGGCATCACCACACAGTCGCTTAAGGGGCCGCGTGAACTGATCGTGCCCGCGGACGCGACCACAGCGCAACGCGAGACGCCCGGGCTGTTCTGACGCAAGGCTGGCGAAACGCGCGCCGCTCGCGCATAGCGGTCGGGTGAGCGACATCCAGCCCGCCATTCCCGCCGCGACGCTCGTCCTGATCCGCGACCGTGCGGGCGCGCCGCCCGACCTGTTGATGGTCGAGCGCGCCAAAGCGATGGCGTTCGCTGGCGGCATGCTGGTGTTTCCGGGCGGGCGGATCGATCCCGGCGACCACGCGCTGGCCGCTACGCTGGGCGGCGACTCAGAGGACATGTCCGCGCGTATCGCCGCGATCCGCGAGACGATCGAAGAAGCGGGCGTTCCGGTCGGTCTCCGCCCGATGCCGGATCACGCGGCATTGTCCGCGATCCGCACTGGGCTCCACGCGGGGGGGAATTTCGCGGCGCTGCTCGACTCCCATGGCTTGGCGCTCGATCCCGACTCCGTCACCTATTTCGCGCGCTGGCTCCCGGCGCACGCGCACATGCGCATCTTCGACACGCGCTTCTATCTTGCCCGCTGGCCCGATGGCGCGCCGGAGCCGGAGGTCGACGACACCGAGAACGTTCGTCTGCTCTGGGCGAGCGCGACGGAAGTGCTGGCCGAGTGCGACGCCGGCCGCGCCAAGGTGATCTTCCCGACGCGCCGGAATCTGGAGCGGCTCGCACAATATGCCGACTACGATCACGCCGTCGCGGACGCCCTGGCCTACCCTCCGCGCACCATCACGCCCTTCGCCGAGGATCGCGACGGCGTCCCGCATCTCTGCATTCCCGACGATCTCGGCTACCCCGTGACCGCCGAGAAGCTGACCGGCGCGCTACGCGGCTGACGCCGCCTTGCGGAACAGCGCCGCCGATCCGCCGAACAGCGTCGCAAAGAACAGGTGGAGGACCAGAAACCCGCCCGCGCTCGGCGGTCCGTAGCCGCCCCCGGTCGCCGCCAGCATCCAGGCGACCATCGTCGCCGCCGCAGCGGCCGCCATGGCCCGCGCCATTCCCGCTGCTCGCGCACCGGCCCCGATGCCGCCGCCGATCGCCGTCATGATGACGCAG
>JAFEEZ010000361.1 GCA_018240825.1 Pseudomonadota bacterium
CTTTCATCGGACTGGGGGTGATGGGCGTTCCCATCGCGCGGCATCTTGCGGCGGCGGGGCACCGCGTTACGGTCTACAACAGAACGGCGGAGAAGGCTGCCGCGTGGGTTGCCGAGCATGGCGGCGAAAGCGCGGCGACGCCGGCCGAAGCTGCGGCGGACCAGGACGCGGTGCTTACCTGCGTCGGCAATGACGCCGATCTGGCGGCAGTGACGATCGGCGATGACGGCGCGTTCGGCGCGATTCGGCGGGGCGCGGTGTTCGTCGACCACACGACGGTGTCCGCAGACATCGCGCGGCGATTGGCAAGCGAAGCCGCAACGCGCGGCTTTCATGCGGTCGATGCGCCTGTGTCGGGCGGGCAGGCGGGGGCGGAGAATGGCAAGCTCTCGATCATGTGCGGCGGATCCGCAGAGGCGATGGCGCTCGCCGAGCCGCTGATGCGGAGCTATGCCGCACGTATCGTCCATATCGGCGGGCCGGGGGCGGGCCAGACAACCAAGATGGTTAATCAAATCGCGATCGCCGGAGTATTGCAGGGGGTGAGTGAAGCTTTGCGGTTCGCGCAGGCGAGCAATCTCGATCTCGACAAGGTGCTGGAGGCGGTTTCGGGCGGTGCGGCGCAGAGCTGGCAGATGGTCAATCGCTGGCCGACCATGGCGAAGGACGAATTCGACTTTGGCTTCGCGATCGACTGGATGCGCAAGGATCTCGGACTCGCGCTCGATGAAGCTGGGCGCAACGGCGCACTGTTGCCGATGACCGCCCTGGTCGATCAATTCTATGCCGAAGTGCAGAAGATGGGCGGCGCGCGTCAGGATACGAGCGCGCTGGTGAGGAGATTGCCGCGGTGATTGGTTCGTTTCGTACGCTGGTCGCTGCCGGCGCTGCGCTGGCGATGGTCGCGACCCCGGCGCTGGCCGATGGCGTGATCGACAACGTCAACGGTATGACGATGGACGCCAGGGGTAACGTCATCCACTTCAACGGCATCGTGATTGGCCGCGACGGCAAGGTCCTCAGGCTGCTGCAATCAAGCGACAAACGGCCCGAACGGCCGGACTGGCTGTCGAACCAGAAGGGGCGGACGCTGCTGCCCGGTTTCATCGATGCGCACGGCCACGTGATCGACCTGGGTTTTCGCGCGCTGGAACTCGATTTGTCGGACACGCGGTCCCTGGACGAGGCCAAGGCCAGGATCGCCGCCTATGTGAAGGCCAATCCCGAGAAAAAATGGATCGTCGGCGGCGGCTGGAACCAGGAGAAATGGGGGCTTGGCCGGTTCCCGACCGCAGCCGATCTCGACAGCGTGGTCGCCGACCGCCCAGTCTGGCTCGGCCGCGCTGACGGGCATGCCGCGTGGGCGAACACCGCGGCGATCAGAGCGGCGGGCGTCACCGCGAAGACGGCCACTCCGCCAGGCGGACGCATCGAGAAGGCCGGCGCGGAGCCAGCCGGCGTGTTCGTCGACGCCGCGATGGGCCTTATCGAGAAAGCGGTGCCGCAGCCGTTGCCCAAGGAGCGCGACCTGGCGTTGCAAAAGGCCCAGGAAATCCTGCTCGCCTTCGGCATCACCGCAACCGCCGACATGGGCACGTCGATGGACGATTGGCTGGCGATGCGTCGTATGGGTGACCGCGGCGCGCTGATCGTGCGTATCATGAGCTACGGGGCGGGGGTCGAAACCGCGATTCGTATCGGCGGCAGCGGTCCGACACCGTGGCTCTATGGCGATCGCCTTAGAATGGGCGGGGTCAAACTCTACGCCGACGGGGCGCTTGGCTCACGCGGCGCCTGGCTGCTCAAACCGTACAGCGACGCGCCCGGCCAATCGGGCGCGGGGTTCATGACCGACACGCTGCTGCAGAATTACATGAGCCGCGCGGCGATGGACGGGTACCAGGTCGCCGTCCACGCGATCGGCGACAAGGCCAACCGCCAGGTGCTCGACGCTATCGAAGCGATGTCGAATACGTACAAGGGCGACCGCCGCTGGCGGATCGAACATGCCCAGATCGTCGATCCGGCCGACCTGCCTCGTTTTGCAAGCCTCAAGGTGATTGCATCGATGCAGCCGACTCACGCGACGTCCGACATGAAAATGGCGGAGGCGCGGCTGGGCCCCGAGCGACTAACCGGCGCCTATGCCTGGGCGACGATGCTCAGGAACGGCGTGCCGCTTGCATTCGGCAGCGATTATCCGGTCGAAAGCCCCGATCCCTGGGCTGGCTGGGCGGCGGCGTTCACGCGGCAGGACGCGAGCGGCGAACCATTCGGCGGCTGGCGGCCGGAGGAGAAGGTGACGCGCGAACAGGCGTGGTGGGCGTTCACCGCGGGCGCCGCCTATGCCGGGTTCGCAGAGGACAAGTTCGGCCGGCTGGCGCCCGGTCAGGCGGCGGACTTCATCATTGTCGACCGCGACCCGTTCCTGTCCAGCGCCAGCGACCTGCGCGCGACCAAGGTCGAGGAGACGTGGATCGGCGGACAGAAGGTTTACGTGCGGAAACAGTAACCTTGAAAGAAAAAGGGCCGCGGCGTTTTCCTGCGCCGCGACCCGTCCCCCTTTGGAAATTCGCCGGTTGTTATGCGACCTTGGCCTCGACCACCTCGTCCGCCTCGCGGAGCACATAGCCCCGGCCCCAGACGGTTTCGATGTAATTCTCGCCGTCGGTCGCCAGGCTGAGCTTCTTGCGCAACTTGCAAATGAAGACGTCGATGATCTTGAGTTCGGGCTCGTCCATGCCGCCATAAAGGTGATTGAGGAACATTTCCTTGGTCAGCGTCGTCCCCTTGCGAAGCGACAGCAGCTCCAGCATCGCATATTCCTTGCCGGTCAGGTGCACGCGCGCGCCGTCGACCTCGACGGTCTTGGCGTCAAGGTTCACCGCCAGCTTGCCGGTCTTGATCACCGACTGCGAATGGCCCTTCGAACGGCGGACGACGGCGTGGATGCGCGCGGTCAGCTCTTCGCGGTGGAACGGCTTGGTGACGTAGTCGTCGGCGCCAAAGCCGAAGCTTCGCACCTTCGAATCCATCTCCGAAATGCCCGACAGGATCAGCACCGGAGTCTGGACGCGAGCGACGCGGAGCTTCTTGAGCACGTCGTAGCCATGCATGTCCGGCAGGTTCAAATCGAGCAGGATGATATCGTAGTCATAGAGCTTGCCGAGGTCCAAACCCTCTTCGCCCAGGTCGGTCGTGTAGACGTTGAAGCCTTCGGTGGTGAGCATCAGCTCAATGGCCTTGGCCGTCGTCGGCTCGTCCTCGATCAGCAGCACGCGCATGCGGCATTCCCCCGTTTTCGAGGCGTCATCTTCCCAACGACGACGCGTCTCGACGCAATCCATTAACCTAAGCGTGTCTGAAGGACAAAGGTTAATTCTTCGCTAACCGGCCTGACTCCACGAGTCGCGAGGAATCAGTGATCGGAAGGACTCGTTTCGGATCCGGAGTCAATCGGCGGGATGGATGTTTCGCCGAGCGTTTCGCGGAGATAGAGC
>JAFEEZ010000362.1 GCA_018240825.1 Pseudomonadota bacterium
GCGCGAAGAAGGGCATGTCGATGCGATCGTGCCGGCCGATGGCGGATTCGACGTAAGGATCGGCGGGCGCAGCGCCCGGTCGCGAACCGTGCTGCTGGCGACCGGCGTGGTCAACAATCGCCCCGACATGCCCAAAGAAACCCACGACGCGGCGCTGGCCGGTGGATTGATCCGCTACTGTCCGATTTGCGACGGCTATGAAGTCACCGACAAACGCATCGGCGTGATTGGCACTGGCGATCACGGCACGCGGGAGGCGCTGTTCCTGCGCGGCTATTCGAGGGATGTGACGTTGATCGCACCGGGCGCGGCGCACGATCTTGACCACGCCTGTCGCACCCAGCTCGAATCCGCCGGGGTCGCACATCTCGACGGCCCTTGCACGCCCGTCAGTATCAATGCGGATACGATATTCGTCGAAACGGCCAAGGGCCCGCGCACCTTCGATACGATCTATCCGGCGCTGGGATCGGTAATCCGCTCCGAACTGGCGGTCGCGGCGGGCGCGCGCGCCAGCGACGATGGCTGCCTGGAGGTCGATGACCACCAGCGCACCTCGGTCCCCGGCCTGTTCGCGGCGGGTGACGTCGTGAAGGGCCTGGACCAGATCAGCCACGCCATGGGTGAAGCAGGCGTCGCCGCGACGGCGATCCGCAACCTGCTCGACGAACAGCAACCGCTCAGGCGTTAGCGAAGTCGGCGGTGACGATCAGTCGTTCGCTATCCCATTCGGGCACCGCTTCGGGCCGCATCGGCACCATGAAGCGCTTGCCGTCCGGCCGTTCGATCTCCAGCACGTCACTCGCGCCGAAATTCTCGACCAGCACGACGCGGCCGAGCGACTCCCCGGCGTCGGAAACCGCGGCGAGACCAACAAGGTCGGCATGGTAATATTCGCCCTGCGCCAACGGCGGCAGCGCGGTGCGGGGAACGGTGAGTTCGGCGCCGCGCAGCGCTTCGGCAGCGTTGCGATCGGCGACTTCGGCGAAGCGAGCGATCGCCCCCTGCGGAGTAGGACGCAGCGACTTGAGCGTCAGCGCGCCGTCATTGAAGCTCTTGAACGGTGTGAGGTCGTCGGCGAACACCTTGAGCCGAACCTCCCCCGCCACGCCATGCGCACCGATGACGACGGCGAGCGTGACGGGGATGTCATTTGACATTCAGGCTCAGCCCTCGGCCGGCGCCTGGGCCGATTCTCCCTCGACGGCCTTGGGGTCATCGCCAGCGTCGCTGTCGGGGGTCGCTTCGTTGATCTCGACGGCAGGCGTGTCTTCGGCCGCCGGCGCTCCCGCCTCCGCCGCTGGCGTTTCCTCAGCGGTCGCTTCGGCGACGGCCTCGGCTTCCGCAGTCGGCGCTTCGGTCGCGGCCTCGACCTCCGCCGCCGCCACTGCTTCGGCCTCGTCATTCGAGCCCTCGGCCGGCGCTTCTTCCGCGACCGGCGCGTTCTTCGCCTCTTCGGCGGCGGCGGCAGCCTCCGCGGCCTTCGACGCGCGCTCCTCGGCGCGCTCGATCGCCTTCTCGCCCGGCTTGCCCTTGTTCGGGTTGTTCTTCGCAGGCCGCTCACGCACGCCGGCGGCGTCGAGGAAGCGGGCGACGCGGTCGGTAGGCTGGGCGCCGACGCTCAACCAGTGCCTGGCGCGGTCGGCGTCGAGCTGGACGCGCTGGTCGCTGTCCTTGGCGAGCAGCGGATTGTAGTTGCCGATCTTCTCGATGAACTTGCCGTCGCGCGGGCTGCGCGCGTCGGCGACGACGATGCGGTAATACGGGCGCTTTTTCGAGCCGCCACGCGAAAGACGAATGCTGAGTGCCATGGTAGTTCTACTTCCTTCTTAGATACTTGGAGTTATTTCTTTTTGACGTTCATGAAATTCTGAAAACCGGGAGGCATCTTGGCGCCAGTGCCGGGCAAGCCGGGCAGCCCGCCCATCTGGTTCATCGCATCGCCGAGCTCGGACCCGCCCATCGCGTTGCCGAGGCCGCCCATGCCGCCCTTGCCGAGCATCGCCATCATGCCCTTCAGACCGCCCATCTTCTTGATGCGCTTCATCGCGGTCGCCATTTCCTGGTGCATCTTCATCAACTTGTTGACGTCCTGCACAGTGGTGCCCGAGCCCTTGGCGACTCGGATCTTGCGCTTGGCGTTCATCAGTTCGGGCTTGGCGCGCTCCTTGGGCGTCATCGACGTGATGATCGCGTCCATCCGCAGCAGCACCTTGTCGCCGCCCGCCTGATCCACCGCGGCCTGCGCCTTCTTCATGCCGGGGATCATCCCCGCCAGCGCGCCGACGCCGCCCATCTTGCGCATCTGCTGGAGCTGCGAGCGGAGGTCGTTGAGGTCGAACTGCCCCTTTTCCGTCCGCCGCGCGATGCGCTCGGCGTCTTCCTGCTGGATCGTCTCGGCGGCGCGCTCGACCAAGGACACGACGTCGCCCATGCCCAGGATGCGACCGGCGACTCGCGACGGGTGGAAACCCTCCAGCGCGTCGAGTTTTTCACCGGTGCCGGCGAACTTGATCGGTTTGCCGGTAACCGCGCGCATCGACAGCGCCGCGCCGCCGCGCGCATCGCCGTCCATGCGGGTCAGTACGACGCCGGTCAGCGGCGCCTGTTCGGAAAAGCTGGTCGCGACGTTGACCGCGTCCTGCCCGGTCAGGCTGTCGACGACGAGCAGGATTTCCTGCGGGCGTGCGATGTCGGCGACCGCCTTCATCTCGTCCATCAGCGCCTGGTCGACGTGCAGACGACCCGCAGTGTCGAGCATCAGGACGTCATAGCCCTGCAGCTTCGCCGCCTGGAGCGCGCGGCGGGCGATATCGACCGGCTGCTGTCCTGGCACGATCGGCAAGGTCGCGACCTCGGTCTGCTCGCCGAGCACCGCGAGCTGTTCCTGCGCGTTCGGGCGATTGACGTCGAGCGACGCCATCAGCACCTTCTTGCGGTCGCGGCTCGTAAGGCGCTTGGCGATCTTTGCCGTCGTCGTGGTCTTGCCCGAGCCCTGAAGCCCGACCATCATCACGACCGCGGGCGGCGTCACGTCCAGGTTGAGCTCGCTCTCGTCCGCGCCGAGCATTTCGACCAGCGCGTCGTTAACGATCTTGACGACCTGCTGCCCCGGCGTGACCGAGCGCAGAACGTTCTGGCCGACCGCCTGCTCGGTGACCCTTTCGACAAAATCGCGCGCGACCGGCAGCGCGACGTCCGCCTCGAGCAGTGCGATCCGCACTTCACGCATCGCCCCGCGCACGTCCGCCTCGGTCAGCGCGCCGCGGCCACGCAACCGGTCGAACACACCGCCAAGGCGATCGCTCAGGCTGTCGAACATTCAAACACTCCTCTGCCGACCCGCAAACGCAAAACACGCCGGCGGACGAAACCTCGTCGGCCGACGTCACCAGATGGGTGCACAATCTCGCGTTCGCAAAGGGAACGGTCACGTCCCCCTAGTCGCGTCGCAGGAAAAACGCAACCACCGCCGCGCCACTTAACTCCTTCTTGACCCTCGCGGTGCGATCACCGTCGCTGGACCAGACCGCCTGCGCGGTCATGTGGTGGGGATTTGGCATGAACGAACCGGCCACGACGCGGCGTGACCTGATGGGCGGCGCAATCACCGTCGCCGCGATCATCATGTTCGTCGGCACGGGCAGCGCCGCGCTGTCGATGATCGTGACCAACTACATGGCGGGCAAGGGCGGCAACGACCAGACCCTGATCATCGCGATGTTGCTCAACGTGGCCCTTATCCTTTTCGGGTGGCGCCGCAATCGCGACCTTAGTCGCCAGGTGTCGGAACGCGCCGCAGCCGAAGCCCGCGCCACCATGCTCGCCTCGAAAGACCCGCTGACCGGCTTCCTGAACCGCCGCAGCCTGGCTGAAGAAGGCGCCGCCATGGTGCTGCGCGCCGAACGCCGCGCAAAGGCGGTCGCGCTGATGATGCTCGATCTCGACCATTTCAAGACGGTCAACGACATGCATGGCCACAGCGTCGGCGATACGCTGTTGCGGGCGGTGGCCGAGGAAATCGCGCTGATCTTGCCTGATTCCGCGTTGGCGGCGCGGTTCGGCGGGGACGAATTCGCCTGCGCCATGCTGTTCGACCCCGGCAGTCCCGAAAGCGTGACGCGGGTTGCCGAACGCCTCGTGTCGCGGATGAGTCAGCCGTTTCACATCGACGGCCTCCACCTCACCATCACCGCCTCGATCGGGATCGCGCGAAGCGACGCCAATTGCCCGTCAATCGACGCCCTGCTCCGCGCCGCCGACATTGCGCTTTACGCCGCCAAGAATGCGGGGCGGAACCGCCACGCCTGGTTCGACGTATCGATGGAGCGCGAACTGCAGGCGCGCAACGAAATGGAAGGCGCGTTGCGCGCGGCGATCCCCCGCGGGGAAATTTCGCCCTATTTCGACCAGCAGGTGGATTTGACCACGGGCCGACTGACCGGGTTTGAGGTGCTTGCCCGCTGGGAACATCCGCAGCGCGGACTGATCGAAGCGGAGCATTTCGTGCCGATCGCCGAGGAAACCGGGATGATCGCCGATCTGTCGCTGACGGTTATGCGCCAGGCATTTTCGGCGGCGCGCGATTGGCATCCGGCGCTGACTCTCTCGGTCAACGTGTCGCCTTGGCAGCTCAAGGACGCGTGGCTAGCGCAGAAGATCATCAAGCTGCTGACCGAAACCGGGTTCCCGCCCAACCGGCTGGAAGTCGAAATCACCGAAAGCGCGCTATTCGGAAACATGGCGCTGGCGCAATCGATTATCGGGAGTCTGAAGAATCAGGGCATCAAGCTCGCCCTCGATGACTTCGGCACAGGCTATTCGAGCCTCGCGCACCTCCGCGCATTGCCGTTCGACCGGATCAAGATCGACAAGAGCTTCGTCATGTCGATTACCCAGAACCCAGAGAGCGCGGCGATCGTCAACGCGATCACACGGCTGGGCGAAAGTCTCAACCTGTCGATCACCGCCGAGGGGATCGAAGACAAGGCGACCGAGGAGCGAATGCGCTCGCTCGGCTGCGCGCGGGGCCAGGGCTATTGCTTCGGCCGGCCGCTGTCGGCGGCGAATGCGCGGTTGCTGCTGGCTGAGCGCCGGTTACTCGCGACGATGCCGGCCGAACCGGCCGAAGAATACATTACCAGCCAGCGCCTGGCCGGCTGAGATACTCTTCCTCGTCCGGCGTCGATTTGCGCCCGAGCGCAGCATTGCGCGACGGGAACCGACCGAAGCGCTCGATCACCGCCTTGTGCGCGTCAGCGTAGCGTAACGTCTCCGGGTCGCCGAGATCGATGAAGAGGCGCACGCTCTCTCGCTGATCGTCCAGCCGCTCGGAATGCTCGAACGGGAGATAGACGAACTGCCTCTCCGCCACCGATAACCCCGTGTCCCAGCCCTTGGCGATCATCAGCTTGGCGAGTTCGAGCGCCAGCGCGTCCGCTTCGAACGCCTTCGGGCTGCCGCGGTGCATGTTGCGCGAGAATTGGTCGAGCAGGATGATCGCGCCGAGCAGATCGACCGGATCGTCGGTCCAGCCCTTCGCGCCGCTCGCCAGCACCGTATCGCGCCACGCGCCGAACCGCCGGGCAATCTCGGCGTCGAGCGCCGGATCCTTGGCGAAGCGCTTCTCCGCAGACGTCTCCTCGAGCCAGAAGCGCAGCACCTCTCGCGCCTTGTCGTGGACTTGGGAAGCGCTCGCCACTAGATCACCCGCCATGTCGTCCCTTTCGCAGCCCGAGGTCATCAGCCTGGGGTGCCGCCTCAACATCGCCGAGAGCGAAACGATCCGAAGCCTGCTCGGCAACCGCGACGTCGTCGTGGTCAACAGTTGCGCGGTGACCAACGCCGCCGTCAAGCAGACCCGCGCCGCGATCCGCAAGGCCCGCCGCGCACGGCCGGATGCGACGCTGGCGGTGACCGGCTGCGCGGCGCAGATCGATCCGGCGAGCTTCGCGGCTATGCCCGAAGTCGACCGCGTGATCGGCAACAGCGACAAGCTCCTGCCCGAAGCCTGGGCCGCGCCGAACGCGCTGATCGTCCGCGACATGGCGCGCGTGACCGAGATCGCGCCGCATCTCGCCGTCGCCACCGACCAGTCGCGCGCGTTCGTCGAGGTGCAGAATGGCTGCGACCATCGCTGTACCTTCTGCGCGATCCCGTTCGGGCGCGGACCGAGCCGCTCGGCGCCGGCGGGGGCGGTGATCGAGGCAATCGAACGCGCGGTTGCGAGCGGCAAGAACGAGGTCGTGCTGACCGGCGTGGACCTGACGAGCTATGGTCACGACCTCCCCGGACAACCGACGCTCGGCAGCCTGGTCGAGCGCATCCTGTCGCGCACCACCCTCCCCCGTCTGCGCCTGTCATCGATCGACGCGCCGGAAATCGATGACCGCCTGTTCGCGCTGTTCACAGAGGAAGCGCGGGTGATGCCGCACCTGCATCTGTCGCTTCAGGCCGGTGACGACATGATCCTCAAGCGCATGAAGCGCCGCCACGCCCGCGCCGACGCGGTGCGGCTGGTCGAACGCCTCAAGACCGCGCGGCCGGAGATCGCGATCGGCGCCGATCTGATCGCCGGCTTTCCGACCGAGGACGACGCGATGGCCGCTAACAGCCTCGCGCTGATCGACGATTGCGACATCGTCCACGCGCATATCTTCCCCTACTCGCCCCGCGCTGGCACCCCCGCCGCGCGGATGCCGCAGGTCGCGCCCGAAGTGCGCCGTGACCGTGCCGCCCGGCTTCGCGATGTGGCGGCGGCGCGCAAGGTGGCATGGCTACGCTCGCTGATCGGGACGACGCAGCAGGTCTTGGTCGAAGCGCCCGGCGACCGGGGGCGCACTGAAAGCTTCGCAGAAGTTCGCCTCCCCACCCCCGTTCGTGCTGAGCTTGTCGAAGCACGTGCACCAACGGAAGCGCCAAGCCCACGCCCTTCGACAAGCTCAGGGCGAACGGTGGGGCATTTGGCAACCGTTGTCGTCGCCGGCGCGACCGAAAACTATCTTACCGGAATCCCCGCATGAGCACCTCCCCCTCCTGGCACCAGCGCCTGCTCGGCGGGTTCAAGCGCACGTCCGACCGGCTGGTCGGCAATCTCGCCGGGCTCGGCGCCGCGCGGCTCGACGACGACACGCTCGACGAGATCGAGGAGGCGCTGATCGCGTCCGATCTCGGCCCCGCGACCGCCGCCCGCATCCGCCAGCGCCTCGCCGAGGGCAGTTTCGAGCGCGACATGGAGGAACTCGGCATCCGCCTGGTCGTCGCCGAGGAGATCGAGAAGACGCTGGCGAAAGTCGCCAAGCCGCTCGAGATCGAAGCCTTCCCGCGCCCCCAGGTGTTGCTCGTCATCGGCGTCAACGGATCGGGCAAGACGACGACGATCGCCAAGCTCGCGCACTTGCTCCAGGAGCAGGACTATGGCGTAATGCTCGCCGCCGGCGACACGTTCCGCGCAGCGGCGATCGGCCAGCTCCAGACCTGGGCCGACCGCGTCGGGGTCGAACTGGTCAAGGGGCCCGAGGGCGGTGACGCGGCGGGAATCGTGTTCGAGGCAGTCAAGCGCGCGACCGACAAGGGCATCGACGCGCTGATCGTCGACACCGCGGGCCGATTGCAGAACAAGCGCGAACTGATGGACGAGCTGGCGAAGATCCGCCGCGTGCTCGGCCGCATCAACCCCGCCTCGCCGCATGACGTAATCCTCGTGCTCGACGCGACGACGGGCCAGAACGCGCTCAGCCAGATCGAGGTGTTCAAGGAAGTCGCCGGCGTCACCGGCCTCGTCATGACCAAGCTCGACGGAACCGCGCGCGGCGGCGTGCTCGTCGCGGCGGCGGAACAATACGGCCTGCCGATCCACGCGATCGGCGTCGGCGAGAAGATCGACGACCTCCGCCCGTTCGACCCGAAAGAGGTTGCGCGGATCATCGCCGGGGTCGAGGAATTGCTGAAATGACCAGCCACTTACCTCCTTGGGCGCATCCCGTGCTCCGGCGAAGGCCGGAGCGTTGGCAGCGCAGCCTGTCGCCGGCCACGGCTCCGGCATTCGCCGGAGCACAGGGGTAGCGAAAAATGACCAGAACCAAGGACA
>JAFEEZ010000363.1 GCA_018240825.1 Pseudomonadota bacterium
TCGCTCGCGACCTGCGGTCGCTGGGCCTCTACACCGCCCGGTCGCTTTCCTATGACGGCGTCGAATACGAGATGCTGGAACACGCGCTGACGCCTGAGCAGCGCGGCATCTATGATGCGTATGCCGAGGCCTTTGCCATCATCCACAACAACCTCGCCGCCGCGATGGAGGCGGCGAACATCACGGGCGACAGCGGCACGCTGAACCGCCAGGCCAAGTCCGCCGCGCGCTCGGCATTCGAGTCCGCCAAGCAGCGCTTCTTCGGCCATCTGCTGACCAGCATGAAAACCCCCACCCTGATCGCCGCCATCGAGGCCGATCTGGCCGCAGGCCATGCGGCCGTCGTCCAGATCGTCTCGACCGGCGAGGCGCTGATGGAACGCCGCCTCTCGGAGATCCCGACCGAGGAGTGGAACGACATCCGCGTCGACATCACCCCGCGCGAATATGTCCTGGACTATCTCGCCCATTCCTTCCCGGTGCAGCTCTACGAGCCTTTCACCGACAGCGAGGGCAACCTCTCCTCCCGGCCCGTCGTGCGGGATGGTCAGCCGGTCGAATGCCGCGAAGCCGCGCGGCGGCGCGACGCGCTGATCGAAAAGCTGGCCTCGCTGCCGCCCGTCCCTGGCGCGCTGGACCAGATCGTCCAGCGCTTCGGTACCGATCTCGTGGCCGAGGTCACGGGCCGGTCGCGCCGCATCGTGAGGAAGGGCGAGGGGCACGCTGCGCGCCTTGTCGTGGAAAGCCGGGCAGGATCTGCCAATCTCGCGGAAGCCGCCGCTTTCATGGATGACCAGAAGCGCATCCTGATCTTCTCGGATGCGGGCGGCACCGGACGCAGCTATCACGCCGACCTTGGCGCGAAGAACCAGCGCCTGCGGGTCCATTACCTTCTGGAGCCCGGCTGGAAGGCCGATGCGGCGATCCAGGGCCTCGGGCGCACCAACCGTACTAATCAGGCGCAACCACCCTTGTTCAGGCCGGTGGCCACCGATGTGAAGGCAGAGAAGCGGTTCCTGTCGACCATCGCGCGCCGCCTCGACACGCTCGGCGCCATCACGCGGGGTCAGCGTCAGACCGGGGGCCAGGGGCTGTTCCGGCCCGAGGACAACCTCGAGTCGCCCTATGCCCGAGACGCCCTGCGTCAGCTCTACCGCCGCATCTATCGCGGCGATGTGGCGGGCTGCTCGCTCGGGGCCTTTGAGGACGCGACTGGTCTCAGCCTGACCGATGACAATGGGCTCAAGGATGAGCTGCCCCCGATCACCACCTTCCTCAATCGCCTGTTGGCGCTGACGATCGACATGCAGGCCGTGCTGTTCTCTGCCTTCGAGGAATTGCTCGATCAGCGTATCGAAGGCGCCATCGCTGCCGGGATCTACGACCTTGGGCTCGAGACGCTGCGCGCCGAGAGTTTCCGCATCACGGATGCGCGGGTGATTTACACCCATCCCGGCTCCGGCGCCGAAACGCAGCTCCTGACTATCGCGGAAAAGCGGCGCAACACGCCGACGTCCCTCGCGGATGCGCTCGACTGGCTCGATGACCCGAAGGCGCGGCTTCTGCTCAACAGCCGCTCGGGTCGCGCGGCCGTGCAGGTGCCCGCCACCAGCCTGATGCTCGACGACGGCACCATCGAGCCCCGCTCGCGGCTAATCCGGCCGACGGAAGCCAGCACCGTGCCTGTCAAGGTGATGGAAGACACCCACTGGCTCGAGGCCGACCGCGCGGCCTTCAGCGCCGCCTGGGCCGCGGAACTGGCCGAGGTGCCGGAGTTCAGCGAGTCCACCCTGCACATCGTGGCGGGCCTCCTGCTGCCGATCTGGAAGCAGCTTCCCCAAGATGAAACCCGCGTCTACAGGCTGCAGACTGACGACGGTCAGCGCATCATCGGCCGCCGTGTCTCATCCGCCTGGGTCGCGAGCACTCTGGCTGATGAGGCGCCAAAGCTCACGGCGGCGCAGGTCCATGGCCTTGTTCTTGAGGGCAAGACCGTGGTGCGCTTGGCTGAGGGGATGGAACTCCACCGATCCCGCGTCATGGGCGTGAACCGGATCGAGCTATCGGGCTTCACGGAAGCCGCCAAGGACCGGCTCAAGGCCGATGGCTTCTTCTCGGAGATCATCAGCTGGAAGCTGCGTCTGTTCTGCCCGACCGACCCTACCGGCATCGCCGTGCTGGATCGTCTGCTTGCACGGTGTCCAGTGACGGGACTACATGCACGCGGAGGGTGTTGAGCCATGTATTCCGAAACCGACGAATTGATCCGAGCCCTCGCGGAAAACGCCGAAGGCGTCTGTCGCGCTTACCTTCCCGCCGGACGGCGGGAAGGGTCCTACTGGATCGTGGGCGATCTGCAGAACAATCCTGGCCGGTCGCTTTTCGTGCGGCTGACCGGGGCAGCTTCGGGACCCGGTGCGGCTGGCAAGTTCACGGACGGCGCGACAGGCGAGCATGGTGATCTTCTCGACATCATCCGCGAAAGGACCGGGATTTCCCGCTTTCCTGATCTTTTGGCTGAGGCCCGATCGCATCTGGGCCGTCCGCAGCCGGTCTTCCCGGATGTGCCAGTGCAAAGGAAGGCCAGGGCCCCCGGTGGCACGCCAGCGGCGGCGGCGCGTCTGTTTACAGCCTCCATGCCGGTCGCAGGCACGCTTGCCGACACCTACCTCCGCTCCCGAGGCCTGACCCAAGGCAGCAGGATGAGCGCCCTGCGCTTCCACCCGAAGTGCTGGCATCGGGATGAGGGCCAGACCCGGAGCGTCCCCAGACCGGCGCTGATCGCGGCGGTCACCGATGGGGCAGGGGCTTTGCAGGGCGTGCATCGCACTTGGCTGGCGCGTGACGGACAGGGGAAGGCGGCTGTCGAGACGCAGCGACGAGCCATGGGTCACCTCCTCGGCAATGCCGTCCGGCTGACCCCGCATGAAGACATCCTCGTCATCGGCGAGGGCATCGAGACCATGCTGTCCCTTGTCGAGGCCATGCCCGGCCTTCCCGTCTGGGCGGCGCTCTCGTCGGGTCACCTCGGGGCGGTCCTGCTGCCGGAGGCGGTGCAGCGCCTCTACATCGCCATCGACCGCGATCCGGCTGGGCGTGGCGCGGCAGAGAGGTTGAGCGCCAGAGCACTTGATGCCGGGATTGCCGTTCGGGTGCTGGAACCGCGGCTCGGGGATTTCAACGATGATCTTCGGGCATACGGCAAGGACGCGCTGCGCCAGCATCTGGCAGGTCAGATCGGGCCAGAGGATCGGCAACGCCTGTTCGGCTGATCCGCATCGCGCAAGGGTCAGTCGTGGAGTGCGGGGCAGGGGGGTAGGGATCCCTGTCGTGGCTCTGGAGCGTCGCCTTGCCTCTTCCGGGGCAATCTCATGCAGCGGGCAACCA
>JAFEEZ010000364.1 GCA_018240825.1 Pseudomonadota bacterium
ATGCGGATCGTCCGCGCCTGGTCGGCGATCGAGCGCGTGATCGCCTGGCGGATCCACCACGTCGCGTAGGTGCTGAACTTGTAGCCGCGGCGATACTCGAACTTGTCGACCGCCTTCATCAGGCCGATATTGCCTTCCTGAATTAAATCAAGGAATTGCAGGCCGCGGTTCGTATACTTTTTCGCGATCGAGATGACGAGGCGCAGATTGGCCTCGACCATTTCCTTCTTGGCGATGCGCGCCTCGCGCTCGCCCTTCTGCACCATGTTGACGATGCGGCGGAACTCGCCGAGCGCCATGCCGGTCTGCTGGCTGATCTCGCTGATCTCGGTACGGATACGGTCGACCGCGGCGACTTCGCTCCCTGCGAACGCCGTCCATTTCTTGTCGACCCCCTGGACCGCCGCCAGCCAGTTCTCGTCGAGTTCGTGCCCGACATAGCGGTTGAGGAAGTCGGCGCGGCTCACCTTGTGGCGCTCGGCGAGGCGAAGCATCTGTCCGCCCAGCGCGGTCAGGCGCCGGTTGAAGCTGTAGAGTTGGTCGACGAGATATTCGATCTTGGCCTGGTGGAACTGGACGCTCTCGACCTCGGCCGTGAGTTCCTCGCGCAGTTTCTGGTACTTGCGCTCGTCGCCCGCCGAAAGCTCGCCGCCCGCGCTCATCTGATCCAGGCGCGTCGCCTGCATCTTCGAAAACTTCTTGTAGATCGAGGTGATGTTCGCGAACCGCTCGAGCGCCATCGGCTTGAGCTGCTCCTCCATCTGCGCGAGGCTCAGCGTATTGTCCTCTTCCTCGTCGTCGGAGATGCGCGGCGCACGACGCTCGGTCATGTCGTCCTCGTCCTCGTCGGCCGGGGCTTCCTCCTTGACGTCCTCTTCTTCCTTGAAGCTGGCGCCCGCGGTCTTTTCGCTGATTTCGCCCGAATCGTCGTCCTCGGCGCCCTCGACCTGCTCGGCCGACGGACCCTTGGACAGCATCGCGTCGAGATCGAGGATTTCGCGCAGCTGCATCGTGCCTTCGTTGAGCGCGGTCGACCAGTCGATGATCGCATTGAACGTGATCGGGCTTTCGCACAGCCCCAGGATCATCGTGTCGCGACCCGCTTCGATCCGCTTGGCGATGGCGATTTCGCCCTCGCGGCTGAGCAGTTCCACCGCGCCCATTTCGCGCAAATACATGCGCACCGGGTCGTCGGTGCGGTCGACCGTTTCCTTCTTCTTGGTTTCGAGCGCGGGGGCGTTGTCGTCGGGCGAATCGACCGGATCGATATCGTCCTCGTCGTCCTTCTGCGCCTCGTCGCCTTCTTCGCCGGCTTCTTCGTTCTCGACGATGTTGATGCCCATTTCGGACAAGGCCGCGCTGATATCCTCGATCTGGTCGGAGGACATCTCGCCCTGCGGCAAAGCATCGTTGAGCTGATCGTAGGTGATGTAGCCGCGCTTCTTGGCGCGCGCGATCACCTTCTTGATGTTCGCATCGTTCAGATCGATCAGCGGCGCGTCGCCCATTTCCAGGGTTTCGTCGCCTTCGCCGCCGTTATTCTTCGCCATCAATCGCCCTCAATCTCGAATTCGTCCGCGTCGTTATTAGCCTGGATCAGATTTGCAAGCCGCTCTTCCAAAGCGCGTTGTTCTTTCAGCAGTTCCATTTGCCGCGCGAACGCCGCGTCTGACGTAGTCGTCGCCAGTTCCGCCGTCGCATTGGCGAGAGCCGCGTCGACTTCGGGCCGCGCCACCATGATCGCGATCGCTTCGTCCAGATCGGCGCTCGCCCGCTTGGGATCGGCGCCGCCTTTCGTGAAGGAATAAGGCGTAGCGTCGGCCCGGAGCAGATCCGTCGTGATCTGACCAAGCCCGGAAGCGCCCAATATGGTGACGAGGCGCTGGCTATCAAGCGCTCGGTCCTCCAGCGCGAGATCGACCACCGCCTCGAACAGCCGCGCGAGCGCGCCGTCCACCAGCTTGAGGCTGCCCCGCACCTCCATGTGCCGCGCGATTTCGGCAGGGTGGCGGATCAGCCCGGCGAGCACCGCTTTGGCCAGCACGCGGTCGATACCGGACGCGCGGACTGCCTTCGCCTGCGCGGTCGCGGGCGGGATGGGGGGCGCCCACTTCGCACCCGGCCGGCGCGGGGTGAAGGTGCGCGGCTGGAGGTCGCGCGGGGGCTTGGCGAACAGGTCGTCGACGCGGCGGCGGAATTCGGCGAGATATTCTCGGCGGACGTTCGGGTCGGCGATCGTGTTGGCGTGATCGGCGAGACGCCGCTTGAGCCCCGCGCGCTGTTCGGGCGTGTCGAGCGGTTCCGCGGCGTATTCGTGGCGCCACAGCAGGTCGACCAACGGCTCGGGTCCTTCGAGCAGCGCCTCGAACGCGCGTGGACCGGAGGCGCGGACGAGGTCGTCGGGGTCCTGCCCATCGGGGAGGGTCACGAAGCTCAGGCTGCGGCCCGGCGCCAGTCCGGGCAGCGCGCGATGCGCGGCCCGGATCGCCGCCTTCTGCCCCGCCGCATCGCCATCGAGGCAGATCACCGGCACGTCGGCCATGCGCCACATCCGTTCGAGCTGCGTCTCGGTCACGGCGGTGCCGTTGGGCGCGACCACATCGCCGAATCCGGCCTGGGCCAGCGCGATCACGTCCATATAGCCTTCGACCACGATCAGCCGGCCGGTCTTGCGGCTGGCTGGCGCCGCTTTGTCGAGATTGTAGAGCGTGCGCCCCTTGTCGAAGAGCGGCGTGTCGGGGGAGTTGAGATATTTGGGCTCGCCGTCGCCCACGATGCGCCCGCCGAACGCAATCACGCGCCCGCGCGGATCGCGGATCGGGATCATCAACCGGCCGCGGAAGCGGTCGTACGGCTCCTTATCGTCGACCTTGATCAGGAGACCGGCCTCCATCAGCAACGCGTCGCCGAAGTCGCGCAAAGCGCTACGCAGCTTGCCGCGCGAATCCGGGGCGTAACCGAAATTGAATGCACGCCGCGTCGCATCCGAAATCTTGCGCCGCTCCAACAAGGCGCGCGCTTCGCCGCCGTCGAGCCCGCCGAGTTGCGCCTCGAACCAGTCCGCGGCCGCCTGCATCACGTCGTGGAGGCCCCTGGCGCGTTCGGCGCGCTCGACCGCCTGACGGTCCTGTGCGGGCATTTCCATCCCGGCGGCCTGGGCGAGTTCCTTGACGGCGTCGATAAACGGCAGGCCGCGTTGCTCGGTCGTCCAGCGGATCGCGTCGCCGTGCGCCGAACAGCCGAAGCAGTGATAGAACGCCTTGTCGTCGTTGACGTAGAAGCTCGGTGTCTTTTCGTTGTGGAACGGGCAACAACCCTTGAACTCGCGGCCCGCCTTGGTGAGCTTGACGGTTTTTCCGATCAGCGCGGACAGCAGGGTGCGCGCGCGGAGTTCATCTAGGAAGGCGGGGGTGAGACTCACCCGCGCATTATAGCATGGGTATGGCGGAAGCCGCGGACGTTATCAATTCCCCTCCCGCTTGCCGGAGGGGCTAGGGGAGGGCAGTTCTCGAAGGACGCGCTCGATTTCGGCCACCATGCCCGCCGGGTTGCCTAGCACCCCGTTGTTCCAGAACCGGATCACGCGGTGTTCCTTGCGCTCAAGATAGCGTGTGCGAGCGGTATCATCCGCCGCGTTAGACGCGTGCTGGCCACCGTCGATCTCGACGATCAACTTGGGCGTTCGCGCCACGAAATCACAGATGAACGGCTCGATCCTGACCTGCCGGTTGAAGCGGATGCCAGCTACTTTGCGAGCGCTAAGTGCTTGCCAAAGTTTGGCGTCCGCATCCGTCGGGTTGTTGCGCAACTGTCGCGCGCGGTTCGTTGATTCCATGCCCTCCCCCGACCCCTCCCGCAAGCGGGAGGGGAGTTTTGGCGTTCAGCTCAACGCCGCCTTCACCAGCCCGCTCGCCTTGCTCATGTCGAGGCTGCTCGCGTGGCGCGCTTTCAGCTCCGCCATCACGCGGCCCATGTCTTTCATGGCCGTAGCCCCCAGTTCGGCCTTGATCGCGTCGATCGCCGCTGCGGTTTCCGCTTCGCTCATCTGCGCCGGCAGGAAGCGCTCGATCACCGCGACCTCGGCGGCTTCCGCATCCGCCAACTCCTGACGGCCGCCCTTGGCGAACATCTCGATCGATTCGCGGCGCTGC
>JAFEEZ010000365.1 GCA_018240825.1 Pseudomonadota bacterium
CTCGGGGTCATGCAGGCGATCGTGCGGTGGATCGGCGGCGCGATCGAATGGGTGGTCGGCGTGTCGAAGGTCGAAAGCCTGTGCGCGGCGGCCAACATCTTCGTCGGGCAGAGCGAATCGCCCCTCGTCATCCGGCCGCACCTCGCCGGGCTGACCCAGGCGCAGCTGTTCACCGTGATGACCAGCGGCATGGCGGGCGTCGCTGGCACGATCCTCGCCGCCTATGCGTCGATGGGGATCAAGATCGAATATCTGCTGGCCGCGAGCTTCATGGCGGCGCCGGGCGGCATCCTGATGGCCAAGATCATCATGCCCGATACCAAGAGCCTGGCCGAAGAGGATGTGGCGGTCGACCGGCCCGCCGGTGCCGCGATCGCGCTGCCCGAGGGCGTCCCCGGCGAGCCGTTGCCCGAGGCGACGCACGATGAGGAAAAGCCCGCCAACATCATCATGGCGGCGGCGCAGGGCGCGCAGACCGGCGTGCGGCTGGCGGTCGCGGTGGGCGCGATGGTGCTGGCGTTCGTCGCGCTGGTCGCTCTGGCGAACGGTATTCTCGGCGGCGTGGGCGGCTGGTTCGGCTATCCCGGCCTCAGCTTCCAGGCGATCCTGGGCGCGGTGTTCAAGCCGGTCATGTTCCTGTTGAATGTGCCGTGGAGCGAAGCGGGTGCGGCGGGCGGATTCTTTGGCGAGAAGATCGTGCTCAACGAGTTCGTCGCATACATCGACCTCGGCAAGCAGCAGGCCGCGCTCAGCCCGCATACCGTCGCGGTCGTGACGTTCGCGCTGTGCGGCTTCGCCAATTTCTCGTCGATCGCGATCCAGATGGCGGTCACCGGCAGCCTGGCGCCCAACCAGCGACCGATGATCGCCAAGCTGGGGCTGCGCGCGCTGGCGGCGGGGAGTCTGGCGAACCTGATGTCGGCGGCGCTGGCGGGGATATTGGTCGCCTAGCCAAGAGCTTGGATAGTTGGCTGTCCTCCGGCGAAGGCCGGGGCGTTGGCAACATGCACTTCGATCGCCCACGCTCCGGGCTTCGCCGGAGCACGGTTGGCTTCAGCGCTTCAACGCCGCGCGGATCAGCCCGATCCCGGCGATGAGCGCCCAGGCGCTTTCGACGATCGCCGCCGACAGGTTGAAATCATGGCTGAGGCTGACGAGGATCAATGATGCGCCAAGAAAGTTTCCGGTGAGAGCCGGCGCGCGCCGCGCGTCGATCCGGCCGCCGACGGTCAGCGCATAAGTCCCGAGGATCAGCGCCGTCCCCGCGAGCCCGACAGTATCGTAGATCGTCACCGCGTCGGAACCGGCTCGGCGCCCGAATAATCGTAGAAACCGCGCCCGGTCTTGCGGCCGAACCAGCCCGCCTCGACATATTTGACCAGTAGGGGCGCGGGGCGGAACTTGGGGTCGCCGGTGCCCTCGAACAGCACGCGCGTGATTTCGAGGCACGTGTCGAGCCCGATGAAATCGGCGAGCGTCAGCGGCCCCATCGGGTGGTTGAGCCCCAGCTGGCAGGCGAGGTCGATGTCCTTAATCGTCGCGACGCCCTCGCCGAGCGCGAAGCACGCTTCGTTGAGCATCGGCATCAATACGCGGTTGACGATGAAGCCGGGCGCGTCGTTGGCGCGCACCACCTGTTTGCCGAGCGCGGCGGCATAGGTCTCGATCGCGGCGACGGTGGCGTTGCTTGTCGCGAGGCCGCGGATGATCTCGATCAGGCCCATGACCGGCACCGGGTTGAAGAAGTGGACGCCGATGAAGCGCGCGGGGTCGGGCGTCGCCTGCGCGAGCCGCGTGATCGGGATCGACGAGGTGTTCGAGGCGAGAATCGCGGAATTGGTCATCACCTTGCCGATCTCGGCGAAAATCGCGCGCTTGATTTCCTCGCGTTCGGTCGCGGCCTCGATGATCAGGTCGCACCTGGCCATGCCCGCCGGACCGTCGATCGTCTCGATCCGTCCGAGCGCCTGGTCCATCGCGGCTTCGTCGAGCTTGCCCTTCTCGACCGCGCGCGACAGCTGGCGGGCGATCCCGGACTTGCCGGCGTCGGCGCGCGCCTTGTCGACGTCGGCGAGCAGCACGCGATAGCCGGCCTGCGCCGTCACCTGCGCGATCCCCGCGCCCATCTGTCCCGCCCCGATCACGCCGACTGTGTGCATTGCTCGCCTCCTGGAATTGCGAGCAGCCCATAACGGGTTTCGCGCGAACGGCTAGGGTGCCGGGCGCGGCGCGTGGGCTTCGGCGAGGTACAGTGCGAACTGGTCGGCGGGATCGGTCCATTCGGCGATCGGCGTCCAGCCGCCGGCGCGTAGCAGGATGCGCGCGTCGCGCGGACCGTATTTGTGGCTGTTTTCGGTGTGGATGGTCTCGCCCGCTGCGATCAAGAACGGCCGCCCTTCGACCGTGAAGGTCATGTCGCGCGTTGCCTCCAGATGCATTTCGATCCGCGCGCGGTCGTCGTTCCAGATCGCGCGATGGCGGAACGCGTCGACCGGGATCGTGCCGTCGAGCTCGCGGTTGATCCGTTCGAGCAGGTTGAGGTTGAACGCCGCGGTGACACCCGCGGCATCGTCATAGGCGCGTTCCAGAACCGCGACATCCTTGATCCGGTCCATCCCGATCAGCAGCATCGCCCCTTCACCGAGCGAGGCGCGCATCGCGCGGAGCAGGTCGGCGCACGACAGCGGGGTCATGTTGCCGATCGTCGATCCGGGGAAAAAGCCGAACTTGGGCAGGTCGCGGACTTGCGGCGGGAGGGGTACGGGTTTGAGGAAATCCGCTTCGACCGGGAAAATGGGCAGACCGGGAAAGCGTTCGGCCAGCGCCTTCGACGATTGGCGCAGGAAGTCGCCCGAAATGTCGATCGGGACATAGGCGGCGGGATCGACAGCGTGGAGCAGGATCGGCGTCTTGGTCGACGAGCCGGAGCCGAACTCGACCACCGCACGGCCTGCGCCGACCTTCTCCGCCACCTCGCCTGCGATCGACCGCAGCAGCGCGGTCTCGGTGCGCGTCAGGTAATATTCGGGCAGGTCGGTGATCGCCTCGAACAGTTCCGACCCGCGATGGTCGTAGAACCACCGCGCTGGGATCGCGCGGGGGCGGCGCGTTAGCCCGTCGATCACGTCGGCGCGGAACTCCGGGTCCGCGAAGCTGCGCGCGCCGTCCTCGATTTCCTGTTTGAGCATTAGACGCGCTCTTTCCTTGTTACTTCCCCGGCGCAGGCCGGGGTCCAGTTTCGAGACGGTCGAGCTGAGCGTCTCAGTCTGACAACAAACGCCATCGCAACTGGACCCCGACTTTCGTCGGGGAGGTCGCGTTTGGATATTGCTCTGCGCTCACAAATCCCGCGCCAGCCGCACGCCGGTGAATTGCCAGCGCTGGTGCGGGTGGAAGAAGTTGCGGTAGCTGGCGCGGACATGCCCGCGCGGGGTTGCGCACGATCCGCCGCGCAGCACGAACTGCCCGCTCATGAACTTGCCGTTATATTCGCCGGCCGCGCCTTCTGCCGGCTTGAAGCCGGGATAGGGGCGGAACGCGCTGCCGGTCCATTCCCACACGTCACCGAAGAAGGCGGGGCCACCGGGTGAAGGACGCGGTTCGACCGGACCGGCGGCGTCAAGCTGGTTGCCGCTATCGGCATCGTGGCCCCTTGCCGCAGCCTCCCATTCCATCTCGGTCGGCAACCGCGCGCCAGCCCAGCTGGCATAGGCGTCGGCCTCGAAGAAACTCACATGCGTGACCGGCGCGGCGGGATCGATCGCGCGACGGCCGTCGAGCCCGTAGCGAGTCCAGACGTCGTCGCGCCTTTCCCAATAGAGCGGCGCGTCGATCTCTTCCGCCTTCACCCACGCCCAGCCGTCGGATAGCCAGTGGTGTGGATCAGCGTATCCACCATCGGCGATGAACGCGACCCATTCGCCGTTGGTCACGGTGCGGTCGGCGATCGCGTGCGGGGTGAGCAGCGTCTGATGCCGCGGGCCCTCGCAATCGAACGCGAAGTTGGGGCTGTCATGCCCGATCTCGGCCAGTCCGCCACCATGCTCGATCCAGCCGATCGGTCCCGGCATCGCCACCGGGATCTTGCGCGCGCCCGGCCAGATTGCGGGCTCGATCGGGTTTTCCGACATCAGGTGCAGGATGTCGGTCAGCAGCAATTCCTGATGCTGTTGCTCGTGGTGGCAACCGAGCCGGACCAGTCTGCGCGCCGCCTCCGGCAGATCGGGCAACGCCGCCTCAAGCGCGGCATCGACACGGGCGCGATACGCCAGCACCTCGTCGAGCCCCGGCCGCGTGATCATCCCGCGGCGGTCGCGCGCATGGCGGCGACCCTCCGCCTCGTAATAGGAATTGAACAGGAAGGGGAGGCGCTCGTCGTGCAGGCGGTAACCGGCCACGAAATCGCGCAGCACGAACGTCTCGAAGAACCAGGTCGTATGCGCGAGATGCCACTTGGCGGGCGACGCGTCGGGCATCGACTGGACGCTGGCGTCAGCGTCGGACAGCGGCGCGACCAGCGCCTCGCTGAACGCACGGACTTGGGCATAGCGCGTGGCGAGCGCTTCCTGCGTCGGTGACGGGCCAGATTGTGTTCGCATTATGTTCTCTTGTGGCGCGGAAATCACGCGCCGGCAATTCCAACCTGTGTTAGCGGCACGCCCCCGGAACCCAGAGAACGTCGCCGCTCGCCGATTGGTTCATCGCGCGCGCCGCGACGAACAACCAGTCGCTGAGGCGATTGAGGTAGCGTAGGGCGTCGGGGTTGAGCGGGGCGGCGGCGTTGGCCGTGACCGCGCTGCGTTCCGCCCGGCGAACGATTGCGCGGGCGAGGTGGAGGTGGGCGGCGACCGGCGCACCGCCGGGAAGGATGAAGCTGGTCAGCGGCGCGAGCGCCGAATTCATCGCGTCGATCTCATGCTCGAGCCGCGCGACCTGGGCTGGCGTCACGCGCAGCGCGCCGTCGATCCCGTCGGGCGTCGCGATATCCGCGCCCAGGTCGAACAGATCATTCTGAATGCGGGCCAGCGCGGCGTGGGTTTCGTCCTCGGCCAGCGTCGCCGCGACTCCGATCGCGCTGTTCGCCTCGTCGACATCGCCGACCGCCGCCATCCGCGGATCGGCCTTCGACACGCGCGATCCGTCGACCAGCCCGGTCGACCCATCGTCGCCGGTGCGGGTGTAGATTTTGTTGAGCTTGACCAGCGGCCGGCTCGCGTCAGCGCTGCCCGGCGACGAACAGGATCAGCACGACGATCAGGATCGCCGCCGCCTGGAAGAAGATGCGGAACTGCATCGCCTTGTTGGACTTGAGCGCATATTCGCTGGGGCCCGGCCCATGCACTTCGGCCGACGAATTCTTGAGGAACATCACCACGCCGTAAACCAGCGCGGCGACCGTCGCGATCATCGCGGCGAGGAGCAGGATGGCGAGAAAGGTCATGTTCCCGATCTAGGCGCTTCGGTAGCCGTTGGGAAGGCTGCCCGACCGCAGCGCGTCGGCGAGGATGCGGCCATCGGGATAGGCCGCCCGGAGTCCGACGAGTGTTGGCGCGCCGTGGCGTTTCGCGAGCCGTTCGCCGTTGGCGTCGACCAGCAGCGAATGGTGGCGATAAGACGGCGTCGGCAGGCCCAGCATCGCCTGAAGCAAGCGATGGACATGCGTCGCCGCGAACAGGTCGCGCCCGCGGACGACATGCGTCACCCCTTGCGCGCCGTCGTCGACCGTCACTGCAAGGTGATAGCTGGCCGGCGCGTCCTTGCGCCACAGCACGACGTCTCCGGCGGTGTTCGGTCGTGCGATTTGTGGACCGGCGATCTCGTCCTGCCAGATCAGGTCGGAATGCGACGCCGTCGCTGCCGCCATATCCAGCCGCCACGCGAACGCCTCGCCCGCCGCCAGCCGTGCGTCGATCTCCGCCATCGAGCGATGCCTGCACGCGGCGGGGTGCGGCGGCGCAGCATCGCCGTCATGCGGCGCGCTTCCCGCCGCGGCGATCTCCGCCGCGATACTGGCCCTCGTGCAGAAGCAGCGATACGTGTGGCCGCTCGCGTGGAGCTTTTCCAATGCCTCGCGGTAGAGCGATAAGCGTTCCGACTGGAACACGACCGGGCCGTCCCATGTCAGCCCCAGCCATGCCATATCCTCGAGGATCATCGCGACATGTTCGGGCCGCGATCGCGTGCCATCGATGTCCTCGACCCTGAGCAGAAAGGCGCCATCCCCATCCCGCGCCCGGTCATGCGCCTGCACCGCCGACCATGCGTGACCCAAATGCAACCGTCCGGTAGGACTCGGCGCGAAGCGTGAGGTAATCATGCCGCCGACTCTTGACCGCGAGTCACGGCCTGTGCTGTCATCATGGCGTCATTCTAATCGGGTTGAGCGCCGATAAGAAAGCGAAGGGGGGCCTAGCGTGTTCCATCCCGACCTGATGCGGCATCCGGACAGTTGCCCGGCGCTCGTGCTGAACGCGGATTACACACCGCTCAGCTATTATCCCCTTTCCGTCTGGCCCTGGCAGACCGCCGTCAAGGCGGTCTTTTTGGATCGGGTCGACATCGTATCGCATTACGAACGCGAAGTGCGCAGCCCGACCCATGCCCTCAAGCTGCCGTCGGTGATCGCGCTCAAGCAGTATGTCCGGCCGAGCCAGTTCCCGGCCTTCACGCGGTTCAACCTGTTTCTGCGCGACCGTTTCCAGTGCCAATATTGCGGGACGGGCAAGGATCTGACCTTCGACCACGTCATCCCGCGCGCCTATGGCGGGCGCACGACGTGGGAGAATGTCGCGACGGCCTGCGCGCCGTGCAACCTGCGCAAGGGCGGGCGGACGCCGCGCGAGGCCAAGATGCCGCTCCACGTCGAGCCGATCCGCCCGACCAGCTGGCAATTGCAGGACCACGGCAAGAGCTTCCCGCCCAACTACCTCCACGACACCTGGCGGGACTGGCTCTATTGGGACGTCGAGCTGGAGGCCTAAGCGGTCGCCAATCGCGGCGCCTTACGCCGTCGCAATGCGCTGCCGACCGCGCCGAACCCCACGACCATCATCGCCCAGGTCGCTGGCTCCGGCACGCCGCCGGGCTGGCGCGCCGACAATTGCAACACGACGTTGTCGATCGCGTTCGAATAATCTGACGTCGGATCGCCGTTGGAGATGCTGAACGTCGTGAGATTGCTCGTTGCGACGAACGACCGCGAGCATTGCTGCCACGTCGTCGTGAATGTCTGGACGGTATTCACGCAGGAAAAGCTGGAGCCGTTGAGCACAACATTGACCAGACTCTGCGTGCCGAAATACTGGCCACCCGTCACATTGCCCAGCCAGAAGCTGAAGTCGTAGCTAGCGCCGATCGTCGTCGCGACGGTTTGCTGAATACCGTCCGCGGCGTTATCCGAATAGCCGGCAAGATCGATCCACAATTTGCCGTCCTGCGCCGGGAACGTGTAGCCGGGATTGCCGGCATAGGCCTGATCGACTTGCGAGATATGCGTGCCCGCGACTCCGATGATCGTCCACCCGGGCAAGTCGCTGCCGCCGACCAGCATGTCGCGATACGCGCCGGGCGCGAGCGTATTGGCTTCGAAACTGCCGTTGGTGACGAGGTTCTGCGCGAATGCCGGGGCTGCATATAGCACCATCGGGGCAACCGCAGCGCTGACAATGGATCGAATCATGATGGTCTTTCCCCTATTTATCGGTTCGGATGCGACCATGTTTTCATGGAGTCTGTCGGCTTTTACTGCCGTAATTACCGCTGAGTAGGCGCGTCGTATCGATCGGAGTCAACAGCTTTGTTTACATAATCCACCCGCAATGGCAGATCGCATCGGTCGGCGCGCGCGCGCAATAAAATGCCCGAAACGAATTCGAGCGCGTAATCATTGACCAACGCTGCGCTGCGGTGCAGCAAGAAACCATGGCAGACCTCCCCGCGATCACCAACAACGCAGACGTGCGCTTTCTTGGCAAGCTGCTCGGCGACGTTATCCGCGCCTATGGCGGGGACGAGCTGTTCCGGCGCACCGAATATATCCGCTCGGCCTCGGTCGACCGGCATCGCGGGGTGGGGGGAGAGGTCGATCTCGGGCTGGATCGGCTGAGCCTCGACGAGACGCTCGATTTCGTGCGCGGGTTCATGCTGTTCTCGATGCTCGCCAACCTCGCCGAGGACCGGCAAGGCGTCGCCGCCGAACCGGGGGCCGATTTCGCCGCGGCGATCGAGCGGCTGACCAGGGAAGGGATA
>JAFEEZ010000366.1 GCA_018240825.1 Pseudomonadota bacterium
ATGTCGATCAAGAGGAAGCTGATGCCCTTGTGCTTGTCCGACTTGTCGGTGCGCACGAGGCAGAAGCATTTGTCAGCCCATTGCCCGCCCGACGTCCAGGTCTTCTGGCCGTTGACGAGATAATGGTCGCCCTTGTCCTCGGCAAACGTCTGAAGGTTGGCGAGGTCCGAGCCGGCATTGGGTTCCGAATAGCCCTGGCACCAGCGGACTTCGCCCATCGTGATGCCCGGGATATGCTCGCGCTTCTGCTCTTCGGAGCCATATTCGAGCAAGGTCGGGCCGAACATCATCACGCCCATCCCGCCGATCGGGTTCCACGCCCCGACACGCGCCATCTCGTCGGCCAGCACCCGCGTTTGCGCCTTGCTCAGCCCGCCGCCGCCATATTCCCTGGGCCAGGTCGGCGTGCCCCAGCCGCGCTCCCCCATCGCCTTGCGCCACGCCGTCATCTCGGGCGTTTCGCGCGTCGGTCCCTCGACGCTGGCGAGCGCATTGCCCTTGCCCTTGAGCGAGGGCGGGAAATTCGCCGCCAGGAAATCGCGCACCTCGGTGCGGAAGTCATCCAGCGAGTCCGCTTCTGCCTGCGGTTCGGCCAAGGTCGCCATCGTCTCTCCTCTCGCGCCTCATGTCCCGGCGCACGCGATCAATGATTAGAAATTGCGGTATGCCCCCCTCCACGTCAATCCCGTTCAGTGCATCGGGCCGCCGATCGGCAGATCGGCCTGTTCGTTGGCGATCGCCTCGGCCTCCCGCGCACGCAGGATTTCTAGGTTCGCTTCGTGGCGCGCCCTGGTGATCGGATAGAAGCACAGAATCAGCGCGCCGACGGTCCACAACCCCATCGACGCGGGGATGTAGTGGATCAGCAGGCTGCGGACCATGTCGTCGGTGACCGTCCCGGGCGCCGGCTTGTCGGGGAAATTGGACCAGGCGAGCACGCGGCCGGTCATGTAGATGCCGATCGCGGTCGAGCATTGCTGCATGAAGCTTGCCGCCGCGAAGAACGTCCCCGAATCGCGCCGTCCGGTCTTGACCGCGCTGTCCTCGACCACATCCGCCAGCATCGCAGAGGTGTTGATCAGCGAAATCGCCACCATCGCGCCATAGGTCGCGTCGATGAACAACAAGGTCGGCATCAACCGCGGGTCGCCGGGCGTCAGGAACATATGGTTGAGCGCGAGGAACAGCGGCGTCAGCCCCCACGCGACGCCCAGAATCGCGAACAGCATCGCGCTGGTCCGCTTGCCGAGCCGATGCGACGCGATGGGCGCAAGCGGTGCGGCGATCGTCGCGGCGATCAGCCCGCCCAGCGTCAGGATCGCAAGCTGGCCGCCGCTCAGTTTCCATAAATAGGTGCCGAAAAACAGATTGGTCCCGGTGTAGAGCCCTATCGCGCTGTATTTGAATACACCGAAACCGAAGATCGTCAGGAAACCGCGATTGCTGAACGAACTCGCCATCTCGCGCAGGTGCGAGACCAGCCCGGCGCGTGGCGGCGCCGTGCTCTGGCGCAGGTGCGGAATGCGGCTGTGCGTGCCGCGCGCGCAAATGAAAATGACGAGGGCGATCAGCGCCGCGCTGGTCAACGCGAATCCGGGATAAGCGTCGGGGTTGAGCTGCCCGCGCGGATATTCGTTGGTCGCGTGGAAGAAGGTCGCCAGCGAAATCGCGCTGAACCCATAGGCTCCGGCATAACCGAACCAGTAACGCAACGAGAACAGCCGCGTGCGCTCGCGATAATCGTCGGTCAGCTCGGGCGCGAGCGCGTTGCCCGCGATCTCGAACGCGCTCAGCGACATGCGGGTGAGCGCCGCGGTAAAGAAGATCCAGAAACCGATGGCCGTGTGGCTCATCCCCGCAGGCGGAAACCAGGCGAGCGCGAAGAACAACGCAGTCGGCACAATCGCGCCGTACATGAAAGGGTGCCGCCGCCCCCAGCGGCTGCGCGTCACGTCGGACCAGCGCCCGATCAGCGGATCGCAAATCGCGTCGACGAACAACGTCATCGCGATCGCGCCCGACACGATGGTCGCCGGCACGCCGACGACCTGGCTGTAATAGAACAGCAAAAACGTGGTGAACGCCCCGCCCTTCACCCCGGGTGCGATCGCGCCGATGCCATAGGCGATCCGGACGCCGATCCCGATCGGGGGCAACTCCGTCGTCCGCTCGCGCCGCACGGCGGGGCTTGCTCCGCCCGCGGTTACCGTCGCCATCCTGCTCTCCTCACACGCATTCCGCGGCTCGCATGTTTCGAATGTGCGGTACGTGTGTGACGAGGTCAAGGCGCTTCCGCCTGCCGGCGAAGCGCGATAGGCTGGCTCGATGACCGCGCCCCCGCTCCGCCACCGCGTTCGCCAGGCGCTCGAAGCCGTGGCGGAACCGGAACGTGCGCTGGCGATGCAGGCCTATATGAAATCGGCGATGCCGTATCTGGGCGTGTCGAGCGCGCCGCGGCGCGCGGCGCTGAAAGCCGTGTTCGCCGGGCTCGACTGGTCCGGCAGCGCCGCGTGGCAGCGCGACGTCCTGACGCTGTGGCATGCGGCGGAGTTCCGCGAGGAACGTTATGCCGCGATCGAGCTGGCCGCGGTGAGGGCGGCGCGCGGCTTCCAGCATATCGACGCGCTACCGATGTACGAGGAAATAATCGTTACCGGCGCTTGGTGGGACTATGTCGACGAAATCGCCGGGCATCGGCTGTGGGCCCTGTTGCAGAACGACCGCGCTGCGACGACTAGCGCGATGCTCGCCTGGTCGACCGACGCTGACTTGTGGAAACGGCGCAGCTCGATCCTTTGCCAATTGCCCGCCAAAACCGCGACCGACCTCGACCTGCTCTACCGCTGCATCGAGCCGTCGCTGGGATCGACCGAGTTCTTCTTGCGCAAGGCGATCGGCTGGGCGCTGCGTCAATATGCCTGGACCAACCCCGATGAAGTCGCGCGCTATGTCGCTGCCAACGGAGACCGCCTGAGCGGCCTCAGCAAGCGCGAGGCGCTCAAGAACGCGGACAAGCGGCGCGGCTGAGCATTTTTGCTGTCCTACAAACCGTTATCTGTGACACATTCACCGTGGATCGACAGTTCGGGGCACGGTTCGTCGCAGTTCGACCTGCGCAGCCCGTGACTTTTGTGGCCTTTGGGCGATCCGGCGAGGGAGCAGGATGAAGTTCGAGAATCGCGCGATACCGATCGCGCTGGCGGCGGTGCTGATCGACACGATCGGGTTCGGGATCGTCATGCCGATCTTCCCGCGGCTGATCACCCAGCTCGGCCATATCGATCTCGAACAAGCCACGCGCGTGGCGGGCTATATGCTCGTCGTGTTTTCGGTGATGCAGTTCTTCGCCGGGCCGGTGCTCGGCAATCTTTCCGACCGGTTCGGACGGCGGCCGATCCTGATGACGTCGATGCTGTGTTTCGGGATCGATTATGCGCTGATGGCCTGGGCGCCGACGCTGGGCTGGCTGTTCCTCGGTCGCGCCATCGCGGGTGCGGCGGGCGCGGTTTATGGTCCTGCCGGATCGGTGCTCGCCGACGTGACTCCGCCCGAAAGGCGCGGCGCGGTGTTCGGGCTGATGGGCGCGGGGTTCGGGATCGGCTTCATCATCGGGCCGGCGATCGGCGGGCTGCTTGCCGGGCTGGGCCCGCGCGCGCCGTTCATCGCCGCCGCGGTGCTCGCGCTCGCCAACGCGGCAACGATGTATTTCCTGATGCCGGAGACGCTCGCGCCGGAAAACCGGCGACCGTTCCACCTGAGGGATGCGCACATCATCGGGGCATTTCGCCCACTGTTTCACGCTGGCGCCGCCGGGCCGCTGCTGCTTGCCTGGTTCTTCTGGCAGCTCGGCCACATGGTTTACCCGGCGACCTGGTCGTTCTGGGCGGCGATCCGTTTCGGGTGGGACGCGCGCGCGATCGGGTGGAGCCTGGCGTTCGTCGGCGTGATCATGGCGACGGTGCAGGCCGGCCTGACCGGCCCGTTCATCAAAAGGTTCGGCGAGCGCAAGGCGATCATCGCCGGGATGATCTCGGCGATGACCGCATTCTACCTGTTCGCGTTCGCGACCGCGGGGTGGCAGGCCTATGTGCTGATGGCGATCAGCGCGTTTCAGGGATTCGTGTTCCCGTCGTTCAACGGGCTGCTGTCGCGGATGGTCGACGCCAAACACCAGGGCGCGTTGCAGGGCGGGATAGGCAGTATGGGGAGCGTATCGTCGATCCTCGGACCGTTGCTGCTGACGCAGGCGCTGGCGACCGGCGTCGACCACGGCTTTGCCGGCGCCAACTTCCTGCTCGCGGCGATACTGGCGACGGCCGCGCTCGGCATCGTGGTGTGGAAGGTGCTCGACCGCGTGCCAAGCCGGCCCGAGGCGGAAGTCCCCGCCTAGCTCTCCTTCCCCGGCCACCGCGTCAGCGCCATGTCGAGATGCCCGCCGGCGTCGATCAGCGTCACCTCGCCGGTGATCGCGCGGCTCAGCGGGTCGAGCAAGTGGACGATCGGCCCGGCAACTTCGTCGGGGCCGGTCGCGAAGCCCATCGGCACGCGGCTGGCGATGGTCTGGTTGAGCTTCTCGAACCCTTCCGCGCCCAGCCTTTTCTCGAACCAGCCGGTCCCGACATAGCCCGGCGCGACGGCATTGACCCTGATCCTGGGCGCGAGCACGCGCGCCAGGCTCTTGGTCATCGTGATCAAGGCGCCCTTCGACGCGGCGTAGGCGACCGACGATCCCATGCCGAACAGCCCGGCCACGCTCGCAACGTTGACCACGGCCGACGCATCCTGCTCGCGCATCGCCGGCGCGCACGCGCGCACCATCTGGAAC
>JAFEEZ010000367.1 GCA_018240825.1 Pseudomonadota bacterium
AAAACCTCATCGACCGCGCCGTGATCGACAAGGCCCGCGAGTCCGGCCTGCGCGATGTGGCCAAGTCCTACGCCAAGAGCGACGAGATCCCGTTCGACTTCGGCCGCCGGCGCATGTCGGTCGTGCTGGAGCGCGCCGGCGGCGGTCCGCGCCTGCTGGTGTGCAAGGGGGCGGTGGAGGAGATGCTCGCCATCTGCACGCAGCTCGAGCTGGACGGCCGCGTCATCCCCTTCGCCGACGGCCGCCGCGCGCGGCTGAAGGCGCTGCGCGACGAGCTCAATGACGACGGACTGCGCGTCATCGCCGTCGCGTACAAGGCGACCGACAAGGCCGCCGGCCAGTTCAGCGCCGCCGACGAGGCCGGGCTCATCCTCTCGGGCTACATTGCCTTCCTCGATCCGCCGAAGGCGACCACGGCCGAGGCGCTGCGCCTGCTCGGCGAGCACGGCGTCGCGGTCAAGATCCTCACCGGCGACAACGCCACCGTGGCCACCAAGGTCTGCCGCGATGTCGGCCTCGGCGTCCGCCGGGTGCTCACCGGGGCGGAGTTGGCCGGCCTGGACGACGAGGCATTGGGCACGGCCGCGGAGGAGACGACGATCTTCGCCAAGCTTGATCCGGCGCAAAAGGCCCGGGTGGTGGCCGCGCTCAAGCGCAACGGCCACACGGTCGGTTTCATGGGCGACGGCATCAACGATGCGCTCGCCCTGCGCGAGGCCGACGTCGGCATCTCGGTGGATACCGCGGTGGATGTCGCGAAGGAGGCCGCCGACATCATCCTGCTCGAGAAGAGCCTGCTCGTGCTGGAGAAGGGCGTGCTGGAGGGCCGCCGCGTCTTCGGCAACATCATGAAGTACGTCAAGATGACGGCATCGTCGAATTTCGGCAACGTCTTCAGCGTGCTGGTGGCGAGTGCGTTCCTGCCCTTCCTGCCCATGCTGGCCATCCATCTGCTCATCCAGAACCTGCTCTACGATCTGTCGCAGCTTTCCATCCCGTGGGACAAGATGGATGCGGACTGGGTGCGCCGGCCGCGCAAGTGGTCCGCCGCCGGCATCGCGCGCTTCATGGTGTTCATCGGCCCGATCAGCTCGATCTTCGATATCACGACGTTTCTGGGCCTCTGGTTCATCTTCAAGGCCAACTCCCCGGGGCAAGCCGGCCTGTTCCAGTCCGGCTGGTTTGTGGAGGGCCTGCTGACGCAGACGCTCATCGTGCACATGATCCGCACCGAAAAAATCCCGTTCGTGCAGAGCACGGCCGCGCTGCCGGTGCTGCTGTTGACGGGCGCGATCATGGCGATCGGCTGCCTCGTGCCCTACACTCCGCTCGGCCATGCCGTCGGCCTGGTGCCGCTGCCCGCGGCCTACTGGCCGTTCCTGGCGGCGACGCTCGTGTGCTACTGCGTGCTCACGCAGCTGTTGAAGCGCGTCTATATGCGGAAATTCGGCGAGTGGCTGTGAACGGAGCCGCCGATGTCGCCGGTTGTCATCATCAGGACCGGGTTGCGCGTCGTTGGCGTGGTCGCGGGTTTTTTTACCGCGCTCCGACCCGCGCGGGCGGCGTTCCCGCTGGCGGTGGACGATGCCGCTGTCTGTGCGCCGGGCCAGGCAGAGATCGTTTCCGCGTGGCAATATAATGCCGCCGCCGGGACGGAAGAGCAGGGCGCCGATGGCAGTGCGACGCTGGGGCTCGGGCGGGGCTGGGAAGCTTCGCTGGCCGGCGGCTATGGCTGGCTGCGGACCGAGCGCGGCCCGGACCGCCGCGCGCACGATGTCACGCTGGGACTGAAGGCGCTTTGCTTCGGCACCGAGACGGCGGCCTGCTCCGGCACGCTGAGCGCGACCGGCACGCGTTCCATCGGGCCTTCCCCGGCGGGTCGGCGTCCGTGGGGCGGACTGTGGCTCGCGGCGGTCACGCACCGGCAGGGCGCAACCTCCTTCGACGTGAACGCCGGGCTGGAGCTGCCGCCGCGCGCCTCGGTGGCGGAGTCCCCGCCGCGCCGGATGGTGCTCGGCGCTGCGGTCCGTCGCGACGTGAGCGCCCGGCTGATGGTTTTCGCCGAATGCACCCGCACCGTGGAGTGGGACCGCCCCGGCCGCCCGGGTTCGACGCAGGTGCAGGCCGGCGCGCAGCTCGCGGTCGCCCCGGCGTGGTCGGTCGGGGTGTCGCTCGGCCGCTCGGCGGGCGGGCCGTCCGCCACCACGGCCGCGCTGGGCGTGACGATGGTCCGGTGACGCCGGGCTTGCCAACGGTATCAATTTACGGTCACCGTAAACGATGGCCGTAAATAAGCACGCCGACGTCGAGCGGGAGATCCTGCGGCCGCTCTGGAAGGTGCACATCCTGCATCACGCGGGCGAGGCCCCCATCCAGGGGCATTGGATGCTCGAGGAGCTGCGCGAGCATGGCTACCGGGTGAGCCCCGGGACGCTTTATCCTATGCTCGCCCGGCTGACCCGGCTCGGCTGGCTGCGCATCGTGCGCGATCCCGGCGAAGGCGTCCGCTACCGGCTGACGCCTGCGGGGAAAAAGGCGCTGCACGAGGTGCAGGCCCGTTTGCGCGAACTCCTGCGCGAAGCCTTTCCCGCGGCGAAAACCTCCGCCCGCTCCTGATTTCTCCCCACCATGAAAGCTGCGTTCTTCTTCCTCCTGCTCGCGATCTCGTTTGCTGCGAACGGTGTCCTCTGGCGCCGCGTCAACCGTCTTGAAAAACAGCTCGCGACCCCCGCAGGCGAATATCCCCTCGGCGAAAACATGGGCTACATGCAGCGCTACGCGGAGAAGCTTTGGTACGCTGGCGAGGCGGGCAACTGGACGCTCGCCGGGTTTTACCGGGACGAGATCGCCGAGACG
>JAFEEZ010000368.1 GCA_018240825.1 Pseudomonadota bacterium
CCGGGTCTACCGCTCGTCGCCATGACAGATTCCTCGCCTCGCTGGTCGCTGGTGATACATGGCGGCGCCGGCGCGATCGCCCGCAACCAGACGCGGCCTGACACCGACGCGGGCGTTCGCGCCGCGTTGCACGCCGCACTCGACGCGGGATCGTCGGTCCTTGCAGCTGGCGAGTCCTCACTTGACGCGGTCGAAGCGGCGGTTCGCGTGCTCGAGGATGATCCGCACTTCAACGCCGGTCGAGGGTCCGCGTTCACGTATGAAGGGACCAACGAACTTGACGCCGCGATCATGAGCGGGGGCGATCTGCGCGCCGGGTCGGTCGCGGGCGTTACCGCGACCAGGAATCCGGTGACGCTGGCGCGCGCTGTGATGGAGGAAAGCGCGCACGTCCTGCTCGGCCGCGAGGGAGCCGATGCGTTCAGTCTCGAACACGGGCTCGAACAGGCCGGTCCCGAATGGTTTGCGGTGTCCGAACGCCGCCGCCAGCTCGACGAATTGCTCGCGAATGGCGGCAAATTCGACGTCGACATGAAATACGGCACGGTCGGCGCGGTCGCGCTCGACCAGGCTGGGCACATCGCCGCGGCGACCTCGACCGGCGGCGTCACGGGCAAGCGCTGGGGCCGGATCGGCGATTCGCCGCTGATCGGCGCAGGCACCTATGCCGACGATCGCGGCGCTGCGGTCTCGTGCACGGGGTCCGGCGAGTTCTTCATCCGGGAAAGCGTCGCCTTCCAGATCAATGCTCGTGTCCGCTTCCTCGGAGAGAGCCTGAAAGCCGCCGCCGCCGCCGTGATGGCCGAGGTCAAGACGCTGGGCGGCACCGGGGGCGTTATCGTCGCCGACGCCCACGGAGGGACGGCATGGAGCTTCACCACCGCCAGCCTCTATCGCGGCCGCGCCGGGCCGGACGGCGACCGGGTCGTTGCGCTCTACGACGACGAGGATTGAGCGCGGTGCGCGACGGGCGTAGGCCGACACGATGAAGCGCCTGTTCCCCCTCATCGCCGCGCTGGCCGCGCTCGTCGTCGCATCGCCTGCCGAGGCGTATTGGGAATATGGCCATCAGACCGTCGCCGAGATCGCCTGGGCCAATATCAAGCCGAGCACGCGCGCGCACATCCTCGCGTTGCTGCGCCGGCAGAAACTCCTCGGCACGCCCGAATGCAAGGCGGGAACGATTGACGACGCCGCGGTGTGGGCGGATTGCATCAAGGGGATCAAGAACCCCGACGGCACGCGCAAGTTCGACTACACCAGCACCTGGCACTATCAGGACGTGAACGTCTGCGAACCGTTCGACCTGATCGAAGCGTGCAAGAACGGCAATTGCGTGTCGGCGCAGATCGTGCGCGACGCCAAGGTTCTCGCGGATCGCCGCGCCCCGGCCGCCGACCGCGTCCGCGCGCTGGTGTTCCTGATCCATTTCGTCGGAGACTTGCACCAGCCGCTTCACGCCGGCGAGAAAGGCGATAAGGGCGGCAACGACGTGAAGGCCGATTACGGCGTCTTCACCGCCAGCCGGCTCAACCTGCACTCGATCTGGGACGGCTATCTCGCCGAGCGCGCAATCTCGACGGGACCAAACCTTGTACGGCGCTATCCGGCGGCCGAACGCGCGCGGATCGCGGCGGGCGGCGTCACCGACTGGAGCCGCGAAAGCTGGCAGGTCGCGCGCGATGTCACCTACGCCACCGCGATCGGCGGCGATCCTTGCGGGGCGACGCCGACGCGGGTGAAGCTCGACAACGAAGCGATCGAGCGGCTGATCCCGACCGTCCGGCTCGAAGTGAAGCGCGGCGGCTTGCGGCTGGCGAAGATGCTCGACCAGGCGCTCGGCTGACGAGCCGCAACGAACGCTTGCGGTTAACCATATCGTCCGCTCTCATCGCCGATCCCAGCAACCGAGTCGCAAAAGGACACGGCCATGACCACCGGCATGCGCACGATCGCCTATCAAGCCCCCGTCGCCGCGTGTTTCGGTGATCGATTCGAAGCGACGATGATCAACCGGCGAGTAGAGATCGGCTTCGGTTCGAAACGGTTCTATTTCACCATGCGAAGCAGCCGGTTTCGTCGTTCGGTGGCGCCGGCAACAATCGGTCAAGGCGGGTCCATCCTGTGGCGCGCAATGGGCCTTATCGGCTGCGCGTCGCTGGGACTCGGGCTGGTCTTCGTGTCGGGCGGCGTGCTGCGGGCGTCGCCGCCGGTGGTCGAATACGCCGTGGTCGTGCCGATCGACGCGAAACCTGCGCGCGTCCCGCCCAGAGCCAGGCCAAAGGCGCGGCAGTTCGTTCGCGTCAAACCAGTCACTCCGCGGGCGCCGGTGACAAACGCGGTCGAAGATTGGTCGGTCGCGGCGCCCTCCAACACGAGCGATGCTGGCGCCGGCCTCGCCCGGCCCGATCCCGACATCGCGACGTTGCCGACGGTCAACGGCGAACGCGCGGTGGCGGTCTACGGGCCCTATCGTCGCGTCGGCGGCAAGTCGTGCCGCGACGTCAGCCTATTCGTGCGCGACGTCGACGGAAAGGTCAGCGCTTCTCCCAGCACGCAATGCGAAGGCGTCCGCTGAGCGGCGTTATTCATCGCCCCAGCGCCATTTCCAGCCGCCGCGCGTGTGCTGCGCGCACAATATCGTCAGCGTTAGCGTCGCGAGAGCAATTATCGCGGCCCATGCCAGCCAATGACGCGGCAGAAGGGTAAAACCGGCGGTTGCAAGCACAGCAATATAGCCGATCAGCGCCGCCCAGCCCTGCCACGCGATCGGCGCGCCCGAACCGTAGCCATAGCGCTTTGGAGCGAACCAGTCTCCGTCACTCATTCACATTCTCCTTCGGCGGCCGTCCGCGCTTGGCGCGCACCGGGTCCGCCAGCTTGATGCCGCGTTTCGCCAATGCCTCGCGCAGCAGGCATTCTACCTGGGCGTTGATGCTCCGGAGGTCGCTGGCCGCCGCGCGCTCGATCGCGGCGTAGAGGCCGGGATCGAGGCGCAGCGGAAACGCCTTTTTGGGAGGAGCGGCCACCCTGCGCCTCTATTGATAGAGCGAGCCTGCATTGACGATCGGCTGCGTGTCGCGCTCACCGCACAGCACCACCATCAGGTTGGACACCATCGCCGCGCGGCGTTCATCGTCCAGTTCAACCACGCCCTTCGCCGACAATTGCTCGAGCGCCATCTGCACCATGCCGACCGCACCTTCGACCAGCGTCTGGCGCGCGGCGACGACTGCCTGCGCCTGCTGCCGGCGGAGCATCGCGCCGGCGATCTCCTGGGCATAGGCCAGATGGGTGAAGCCGCATTCGTCGACAGTGATCCCCGCCATCGCCAGCCGTGCGATCAGTTCCTGGCGAAGCTCCGCGCCGACCTGGTCGTGATTGCCGCGTAGAGTCACTTCCTGGTGCTCGAAATCGTCATAGGGATAGCGTGAGCCGATCGTGCGCACCGCGGCTTCGATCTGCACCATCACGAACGATTTGTAGTCGTCGACATCGAACAGCGCCTGCGCGGTGTCGGTCACGCGCCACACAACCTGCGCCGCGATCTCGATCGGGTTGCCCCGCAAATCGTTGACCTTGATCTTGTCTGAAATGATGTTGTTGGCGCGGACCGACAGCTTTTTCTTGCCGAACCAGGGCACGATCCAGCGCAGGCCCGTGGTGCGGTCGGTGCCCTTGTAACTGCCGAACAAGGTGATCGCCGCAGCCTGGTTGGGCTGGAGCATGTAGAAACCGGGCATGACAAACGCGAAGGTCAGCGCGCCGAGCAGCAGCAACGGCACGCCAAGCGCCGCGTTGGGGTCGATCTGGGTCGTGCCGAATATAGCGACGACGATCGCGATCAGCAGGACGAACAGCATCAGATACCCGCTCGACGTCGACGCCGGTCGCTCCTGCGACAACGTCAGCGCGGCGTGACGATCGGCGATACTAACTTGCGTGGCCATGGGGGCCCTCCTGTTAATTATGATATCATATTTATATCGACTTCTCGCGAGTCGCAAGCGGAATCGAAAGGGGCGGCGGCGCCGCAGCGCCACCGCCCCTGGCAGGTCGAATTGTCGGCCGATTATTGCAGGACGATCGTCACTGCGCGGCGGTTTTGCGCCCAGCTCGCTTCGTCCGATCCAAGTGCGATGGGACGCTCCTTGCCATAGCTGATCGTGGTGATCCGCGCCGGGTTGATCCCTTTTGCGGCGAGATAGTTCTTCGCGGCATTGGCGCGGCGGTCGCCGAGCGCGAGGTTGTACTCGCGCGTGCCACGTTCGTCGGCATGCCCCTCGATGGTGATGCGCCGATCGGGCCATTTGAGCAGCCACGCCGCCTGCGTGTCGAGGATGGACCGCGAGGTCGCATCGATATCGTACTGGTCGAGCGCGAAGTGGATCGTGTCGCTCATCACCGAGCGCTGGAAGTCCTGCGGACTGCCCGGCACAACCGCACCGACACCGTTGCTGGCACCCGCGTTAGGATCGACCGGCGTTTCCCCGGCGCTCGGCGGCAGCACCTTGGGTCGCTTGCTGGCGCACCCCGCGGTCGCCGTGAGCGCGGCGAGCAGGATCAGCTTTGTCGTGGTCGTGGCCATTGCCGGATACTCCTTTTCTGATTTTTCAAACGATCAATCGACGCGGATCGGTCCCCAGTTGGGGTCCGATCCGTCGAATGGGGTGGGCAAGCGGCGCTCGTTGACGCCGGTCAGGTCGACCGACCACAAATCGGCGACCCCGGACCCGCCTTGGGTCGAGCGGAAGAATATGATGACGCGGCCATTGGGCGACCAGCTCGGCGCTTCGTCCTGCCAGCCGTCGGTCAGCATCTTCTCGCCGCCACCCGACGGCGACATGATCCCGACATGGAAGCCGCCGCCGATCTTGGTGAACGCAATCAGGTCGCCGCGCGGGCTCCACGCCGGCGTCGCATAACGGCCGTTACCGAAGCTGATCCGCTGCTGGTTCGATCCGTCCGCGTTCATTACATAGAGTTGCTGCGTTCCCGAGCGGTCGCTCTCGAACACGATCCGCGACCCGTCGGGCGAATAGCTGCCGCCCGTGTCGATCCCCGGCGAGGTCGTCAGCCGTTGCCACTGCCCGCCGCCCGACGGGATGCGGTAAAGGTCGGTGTTGCCGTTCTGCGCCATCGAGAACAGGATCCAGCGCCCATCCGGCGAAAAGCGCGGCGCGAACGCCAGGCTGACGTCCGTGACCAGCTTGGTCTGGCGGCCCGAGGCAATGTCGTAGATATAGATCGTCGGCTTCTTGTCGAGATACGACAGGTACGCGATCCGCCTCTGGTCGCGCGACAGGGTCGGGGTCAGCACGATCGTCTGGCCGTTGGTCAGAAATCGCCCGTTGAACCCGTCCTGGTCCATCAGCGCGAGCCGCTTGATGCGCTTGCCCTTTGGCCCGGTCTCCGAAACATAGACCACGCGGCTGTCGAAATACGGCCCCTCGCCGGTCAGCCGCGTATAGACCATGTCGGCGCATTTATGCGCGGCGCGGCGCCATTCGCCGAACGGTAGGACATAGCCCTGCCGCGCCAATTCGCGCTGCTGCGCGGTGTCGTAGAGATAGCAGCCTACCGTCAGCGTGCCGTTGCCGTTCGAGCGGACAAAGCCTTGGACCAGCGCGGTCGCGCCGGCGGCGCTCCAGCCGGAATAATTGGGCGCGGTCGCTTCAGCGAAGGGGACGTTGAGGAGTTGCCCTGCCGGAAGCGGTTTGAACAGCCCCGAATTCTTGAGATCGCCGGTGATCACCTCGGCGAGCTGACGGCCGAGCGCGTCGGTCGGACCCGCCGCCGTCGAGACGACCTCCGGGGTCGGCATCGGCGGGATCGCGATCCCCATCGGCGCGGAAATGCCGCCCTCGACGTCGACGACCAGCCCACCGGGGGTCGGGGTGGGTGTCGGCGCGGGCGCGGTCTGCGCGTGCGCGACCGGCGCCAGAAAGGCCAAGGCGAGCAGCGGGAGGCGTCGGGTCATAGGTCTCATCCGGGCAATTTGTATCGGTAGAGGAAGTTGTTCCAGCCGTTGGGAACGTCGTAGAGTTCCGGGGGCAGCCCACGCAGCGGCTGACACCCCATGAAGCTGGCGATCGCGCGGTCGTCGACTTGACGCTGATAGCGCGCATTGTCGCCGTCGACGCCGTCATGCCCCTCGATCGTCGGGCGCGCCGCAAGCGTACCGTCACGGTTGATCCGAAGGCGCATCGTGACCCGAATACGCTCCGCACCGGGTCCGGGGTTTACCTGGCGGTCGGCGCAGGGCTGGATCTGCTGCTTAATCTTCTGGCCAATGTTCATGGCCGCGGCCGCGCTCATCGTCGCGCCCTGCGGGGTCGTGGACTTCGAACTATTGGGCGTCGCGCCGACCCCCTTCATCACACTGCCTAGCGAGGAGCCACGCGGTGTTCGCGCGGATGCGCCGGGTGTCGTGCCGCCGCCCCGGCCGACGACCTTCGCCAACGCGCCAGAAGGGCCGGGTCGCGTTTGCGGCTTGGCGGGTTGTGGCGGGACCGGCTTTTTCGGCTGCGGTTTAGCCACCTCTGCGGGTTTGGGCGCG
>JAFEEZ010000369.1 GCA_018240825.1 Pseudomonadota bacterium
AGCGCAACGGCCGCTTTCGCATGCGACCGCTAGCGACCGACTTCTAGTCCCGCCCTTCCGGTGCCCCCAGCGGGAACATGTGCCGGTACGGCCGCGCTTCGTCGAGCGCGCGCGCATAGCTCGGCCGCGCCAGCAGTCGGTCGCGATACGCCCAGACGTTCCTGTGCTCCTTCGGGATCGCATGCGTCCAGTCGGCGTAGAGCAAGGACGGCGCCGCCGAGCAATCGGCCAGGCTGAACTGGCCCGCAGCCGCCCATTCGCGCCCGTCCATCCAGCGGTCGAGCACCTGATATGCGGTATCGAGCTGGCCGCGGAACCTGGCCTCGTCGCCCTGATCGCGGCCGATCGCCAGCGCGACGATCCGCTGCTGTGGCGCGTTGATGTAATTGTCGAAGAATCGGTCGAGCTGCCGCACCTCGACCGCAGCGCCGCGATCGTCGGGGATGAAGCGCGTCGCGCCGGGATAATGCACGTCGAGATATTCGATGACGATCGTCGCCTCGGTGACGATCCGCTCGCCATCGGTCAGGATCGGAAACTTGCCGATCGGCCACAACCGCATGAACTCGCCCCAGATCGGCTCGCTCCCGTCGAGCATCTCCAGCTCGAAGGACGTTTCGTTCTCGTAGAGCGCCATCTCGGCCTTCTGGCAATAGGACGACAGCGGGTGGGCATAGAGTTTGAGCGTCATTTCGTCTCTCCCTTGGTCAACACGACGTGCATCGCGTTCGGGCTGTTGACTTGCTCGGTCACGCCGAAGCCGAGAGCGGGCAGGTCGATGCCGTCGAACATCTTTTCCCCTTGTCCCAGAAACACCGGCGAGACTGCATAGTGCAGTTCGTCGATCAGCCCGGCGGTCAGATACTGCCGCACCGTCGATACGCCGCCGCCGATCTTGACGTCCAGGTCGCCCGCCGCGTCCCTCGCCTGATCGAGTGCGCTTTCGATCCCGTCGGTCACGAAGATGAAGGTCGTTCCGCCCTCCATCTCGATCGGCGCGCGCGGCGTGTGCGTCAGGATGAAGGTCGGCGCGTGATAGGGGGGATTGTCGCCCCACCACCCCTTCCAGTCGGGCCCGCCCCAATCGTCGCCCGCCGGGCCGAACATGTTGCGGCCCAGGATGAACGCCCCGAACCCGGCCATCGCGCGCGCGCCGAAATCCTGATCGACCCCATCGCTACCCCCTTCGCGGCCCACCATTTCATTGAAGAAACGCGTGCCGAAGAACCAGCGGTGAAGCTCCTCGCCGCGCCGGCCGAGCGGATTGGCGAGGCCCTGGTCGGGTCCCGCGCCGAACCCGTCGATCGACACCGAAAAACCCCCGACGCGCACCCTGGCCATCGATCTCTCCAACTGCTTGCGACTCACAACTGGTTGCTTTCTAGCAATCTGTCTCTACTTTGCAACCGGTATGACGGTGCGCGTCGAAAATCCCAGGACCGGATGTCCGATCAACCTGACGATGGAGGTTCTGGGCGACCGTTGGAGCCTGATCGTCATCCGTGACGTGATGTTCGGCGGCCGGCGCCACTTCCGCGAGCTGCTGTCGCAGTCGGAGGAGGGCATCGCCTCCAACATTCTCGCCGACCGGCTCAAGAAACTGGTCGAGCGCGGGCTGCTGATCAGGGCTCCCGATCCAGGCCACAAGCAAAAGGCGATCTACAGCCTCACCGAACCCGCGATCCAGCTGCTCCCCGTGGTCGCCGCAATCGGCGCGTGGGGACGGCGTCATTTGCCGACCACGCCCGAATTCGCGATCCGCGCGCAATTGCTGGAGGAGGGCGGGCCGCCTTTGTGGCAGGATTTCATGGCCGAGTTGCGCCACGCGCATCTGGGCGCGCCGCTTCCCGTGGGGCACGAACCAGTGCTGCCGCGGCTGACCGCAGCGTATGAAGCGCTGGCCGCGCGAAATTGATGCCGGCGGCAAGCACTTCCTAACGACTTGCCGTTACGGCGAAGGCATGCCGCCCCGCCGCAACCCATCGACCATGGAAATCCCGCGCTCGATTTGGGGCGCCCTGGGGCTCGACGCGGACACCACGCCCGAAATCAACGACAGCCGCCTTGGCCGCCTCGCCGAAGTCGCTGCGATCTGGCCGTTCGTCCTGTTCGCGCAGATGCTCGCGCCGGCGGTCGTGGCGCTGGTCGTTCATCATGTCGGCCATCGCGAGTTGATCGGCGACGTCGCGACGCGGGGCGGACTCGTTCTGCTGATGTCGCTCGGCGCGCTGCTCCAGCTCAAGCTGCCGATGGCGCGGGCCTGGCCCACCCAGGCCCAGATACGCGCGCTGACGCTGAGTGCGGCGGGAATCGGCGCGGGTCTGCTGTCGCTGCTCCCGTTGCTCGCGAGCGCCGAACTCAACCAATTCCATCTTGCGGGGTTTGTCGCGGTGTTCGCTGCGGTGACGATCACTGCGATCGCGATCCACCCCGTGCGCGCCGCAACGCTCGCCTATGCCGCGACGCTGGGCGCGATGGTCGTCGCCAAATCGGGAATCGCGCTTCCCTCAGCCGTCGCCGCGCTCGCCTTTGTCACCCTGATCGTCGCGACGGTCCGGCTCGCCCGCGACGATCAGAAGGCGACCGAGCGACGCAGCTCGAGCGGCAGCGCCGGGCGGCTCGCCGGGCAGTTGGTCCGCGAGGTCGAGGAACATGGCGACGGCTGGTTCTGGCAGACCGACCGCCAGGGCCATTTCACCTATCTGTCGGCGAAGGTCGCCGGCGAATTGTCGCGGCTCGGCGTCGAGACCGCCGGCGCGCGGCTGATCGACACGTTCCGCATCGACGCCGGATCGGGCGACACCGAGCGCACGCTCAATTTTCATCTCTCGACGCGAACGTCGTTCTCCGACTATTCGGTATGTCCCGCACCCGTCGAGGATTGCGACCGCTGGTGGTCGATTTCCGGGCGGCCGATGCTCGACGATCTCGGCCGCTTCCAGGGGTTCGTGGGGTCGGGCCGCGACCTCACCGAAAAGCGCCGGTCGGACGCGGAAATTACCCGGCTCGCGCTGTTCGACGGCCTCACCGGCCTCGCCAACCGCCAGCGCATGCGCGCCACGCTCGACAAGACGCTGGCGCCGCAATCGGGCTCACCGGGCACCACCGCCTTGCTGCTGCTCGATCTCGACCGGTTCAAGGCGGTCAACGACACGCTTGGCCACCAGGTCGGTGACGCCTTGCTCAAGCAGGTCGCGCAACGCCTCCAACGCGCGGTCGGCGAGGCGGGGCTGGTCGGCCGGCTCGGCGGCGACGAGTTCAAAATCGTGCTGCCCGGCATCGGCAATCGCGAGCGGTTGAGCGAGCTGGCGGGCGCAATCATCAACGCGATCTCGCAACCCTATTTCATCGAAGGCTCGTCGATTTCGATCGGCGCGTCGATCGGCATCGCGATCGCGCCGGAGAACGGCGCCGATTCGGAAACGCTGATCCGCAACGCCGACATCGCGATGTACGCGGCGAAGGGCGACGGGCGCGGCATCCACCGTTTCTTCCGCGAGGAACTGCTGGAGGGCGCCAAATCGCGCAAGCTGCTGGAGGACGATCTTCGCCATGCGCTCGTCGCCGACCAGTTCCATGTCGCCTATCAGCCGGTCGTGTCGACCGAAGGCGCGCGGATCGTCGGCTACGAAGCGCTGATCCGCTGGAACCACCCCACACGCGGCGCGGTGAGCCCGGCCGAGTTCGTGCCTGTCGCCGAAGAGGCCGGACTGATCGAATCGATCGGCGAATGGGTGCTGCGCACGGCGTGCAGCGAGGCGGCGGCCTGGCCCAATCACGTCCGCGTCGCGGTCAACGTGTCGCCGATCCAGTTCGCCAATCCCGCGCTGCCCGCGATCGTCGCCTCCGCGCTCGCCAATTCGGGGCTCGCGCCGCAGCGGCTCGAGCTCGAAATCACCGAAGGCGTGTTCCTCAACGAAAGCGCGTCGTCCGATCAGATGTTCAAGTCGCTCAAGGGACTGGGCGTCCGCCTCGCGCTCGACGATTTCGGCACGGGCTATTCGTCGCTCGGCTATTTGAAGAAAGCGCCGTTCGACAAGATCAAGATCGACCAGAGCTTCGTGCGCGGCGCCGCCGTGCCAGGCAATCGCAACGCCGCGATCATCAAGGCGATCGTGACGCTGGCGAACACGCTCTACATGGAAACCACCGCCGAGGGCGTCGAGCATCAGGATGAAGTCGAGCTGATTCGCGAACTCGGGTGCAGCCACATCCAGGGTTTCGTCTACGGCAAGGCGGCGCGCTGCGAAGACGTCATCCAGCAATTGCTGGCCGCGGGGGGCGTGGCGACCGCACAAGGGTATAAGGTCAGCCGCAGCCCGCGCTCGACGATGCTGCGCACCGCCCAGCTCGACCTGGGCAACGCGCGGGGCGAGGTCCGCATCCGCAATATTTCGTCGACCGGCGCGATGATCGACGGAATCGAATTTCCGAGCGAGCATGTCGGGCTGGAACTGATGATCGAGCTGCTCGACGGCCAGATGTTCCCCGCCACCGTGCGCTGGGCGAAGGAAGGTCGCGCGGGACTGGAGTTCAACGAATATTTCAACCTCGAACGCTTGAACGCCGCCGCCCCCAACCGGGGCCTGCGCAAGACGGGCTGACACGCCGCCCGCGATTCGGACAGCGGCGCTGTCCAACCGGAATCGGGCCGCATCAGCCGACCGCAACCGGTTGAATCCATCGGATCGCGGGTTAAAAAAATTTCGCTTTTTCGGCCATCGGATACTTGCGTTTCGCGAACCCCGCGGAAACCCGTGCGTCGCGCCCGATAGGGCCGTTTCGGCCGCCGACGAACCGAATCAAAATAGCGACGAACCGAGGCGTTAAAATGTCATTTAGGATATTGCGCTCGCGCGAAGTTGGGCACAATCTGTTGAGGTTCAGTTCGGGGGCGAACCCAAGCACTGGTAGATCGGCGACCGCAACACCATATTGCGGAGAGGGTCTTTTGGTGCCCGACGCACAGGCTGTGGACACTTTTTGTTCTTGGCCCTCGCCGCCCGGCTGGTAGCATGGGGCTCGCGCCCCGAGTCGATGAAAAAAGCGGGTGAACAGGGGCGGATGATGGACTTCAGAGACACCGAAGGAACGGGCGAGAACATGGCGACGGATGCGATCGAGGCAGCGACTCAGGCGATGGCGAACGCCGCCAAGGCCAAACCGGTCGAGCGCGATTCGAAGGCTGTCGCGCCGCAACCCTATGCGCTCGAGGTCGACCATTCGCGCGATGCGCTGCTGACCGATTTCGGCAAGGAAACGCTCAACGACCGCTATCTGCTGCCCGGCGAATCGTACCAGGACCTGTTCGTCCGCGTCGCCTCCGCCTATGCCGACGACGCGGCGCACGCGCAGCGCATCTACGATTATATCTCGCAGCTCTGGTTCATGCCCGCGACCCCGGTGCTGTCGAACGGCGGGACCGGGCGCGGCCTGCCCATTTCATGCTTCCTCAACTCGGTTCCCGACAGCCTCAACGGCATCGTCGACACCTGGAACGAGAATGTCTGGCTGGCCTCGCGCGGCGGCGGGATCGGCACCTATTGGGGCAATGTCCGCGGCATCGGCGAGCCGGTCGGCCTCAACGGCAAGACCAGCGGGATCATCCCGTACGAGCGCGTGATGGATTCGCTCACGCTCGCGATCAGCCAGGGCTCGCTGCGCCGCGGCTCGGCCGCCTGCTACCTCGATATCAGTCATCCGGAGATCGAGGAGTTCCTCGAAATCCGCAAACCCTCGGGCGACTTCAACCGCAAGGCGCTCAACCTCCATCACGGCGTGCTGATCCCCGACGCGTTCATGGAGGCGGTGCGCGACGGCAAGGAATGGGTGCTCAAGTCGCCCAAGGACGGGTCGGAACGCGGCCGGGTCGACGCCCGCGCCTTGTTCCAGAAGCTGGTCGAAACGCGTCTGGCGACCGGCGAGCCGTACATCATCTTCGCCGACCACGTGAACCGGAACATGCCGCGCCACCATCGCGAGCTGGGCCTCAAGGTCTCGACCTCGAACCTGTGCAGCGAAATCACGCTGCCGACCGGCAAGGATCATCTCGGCAACGATCGCACCGCGGTCTGCTGCCTCTCCTCGCTCAACCTCGAAACCTGGGACCAGTGGCACAAGCATGAGGGGTTCATCGAGGACGTGATGCGCTTCCTCGACAACGTGCTGCAGGATTATATCGACCGCGCCGAACCGGGGATGGAGCGCGCCGCCTACTCCGCGATGCGCGAGCGCTCGGTCGGCCTCGGCGTGATGGGTTTCCACTCCTTCCTCCAGGCGCGCGGGCTGCCGTTCGAGGGCGCGATGGCGAAGTCGTGGAACCTCAAGATGTTCAAGCACATCAAGGCGCAAGCGGACGAAGCCAGCATGGCCTTGGCGGTCGAGCGCGGCCCCTGTCCCGACGCCGCCGACATGGGCGTGATGGAGCGCTTCAGCTGCAAGATGGCGATCGCGCCGACCGCGTCGATCAGCATCATCTGCGGCGGCACCAGCGCGTGCATCGAGCCGATCCCGGCGAACATCTACACGCACAAGACGCTGTCGGGCAGCTTCTCGGTCAAGAACCCGTATCTCGAGAAGATCTTCATCGAGAAATCGAAGAACACCGATGCCGTGTGGAACTCGATCCTCGAGCGCGGCGGGTCGGTGCAGCACCTCGACTTCCTGACCCAGGAGGAAAAGGATTGCTACAAGACCAGCTTCGAGATCGACCAGCGCTGGCTGATCGAGCTCCAGGCCGATCGCACGCCCTATGTCGACCAGTCGACCAGCCTCAACCTGTTCATCCCGGCCGATGTCGAAAAGTGGGACCTGCTGATGCTCCACTTCCGCGCGTGGGAGCTGGGCGTGAAGTCGCTCTACTACCTCCGCAGCAAGTCGGTGCAGCGCGCCGGCTTCGCGGGCGGCGTCGAGGCCGACAACACGATCGAGGCGCCCAAGTTCGAGCTGGGCGAGTCAACGGACTATGACGAATGCCTGGCGTGTCAGTGAGGCGCGGGCGGCCTGATTTTGCCTAGGCAAAATCGGGACTCGCCACGGCGGGCAGCGGGGTCGCGCAGCGACCACGTCTGACGGCGTGGCGCCCCGGAGGACGTGGAGACGATGAAGCACGTGAGTCCCCCTTACCCTTCCGGCCCTTCGGGCCTCCCTCCCTCTACCCTTGTGGGAGAGGGAAGGGGCCCGCGCGCGAAGCGCGTGGGAAGGGTGAGGGGGAATGCAGACGGCCTGACCAAGCGCCAACTGCTGCCCGCTTCGACCGTCCCTAGATCGCGTGATTTGCGCAAGAAAGCTGGCGATCCCGAACGCGTGTTGCGCCGCGCACTGCGTGAGGCGTTTCCGGAAGCGAGGTTTCGCCATCAGGTGCCGTTCGGCTGTTACCACGCCGACTTCTGCTCGCACGGCGCCAAGCTGATCGTCGAAATCGACGACGCGACTCATGCGGAGAAGCGCACACGAGACGAGCGACGCACGCAGTTCCTGAACAGCGAAGGCTATCGCGTGATCCGCTTCTGGAACAACGATGTAATGGGCAATTTGGACGGCGTCATCGCGGCTGTCGGCGATGCGCTGCCGGATGATCTGAAAGGTGCAGCCCGTGGTTGAGGCGTGCCTAAACTCCTTCTCCCCTTGTGGGAGAAGGAAGGGGCCCGCGCCCGCAGGGCGTGGGAAGGATGAGGGGGACCGTTGCTCTCACTCCCCCTCACCCTTCCGCGGCTCCGCCGCTCCCTCCCTCTCCCACAAGGGGAGAGGGAAAGCAGCCTCACGCCCCCGCTTCCTCCTCGAACGTCACCGCAACATCCGCGTTGGCGGACAGCCGCACCTTGTC
>JAFEEZ010000036.1 GCA_018240825.1 Pseudomonadota bacterium
CGCCGACGACAACAAGGCGAAGAGCCCCTAAGCTCTTCGCGCCATAGAATACGGAAAAAAGGGGGCTTCGGCTCCCTTTTTTTGTGCGCGGCTACTTCGCGTCGAAGATCGTGATCGCCGGGTGGCCGACCATAGGCGTCGCGGTCCTGGGCATCCGCGCTTCGAGCGGGACAAGCCACGTCGCCACCTTGCTGCCGATCGACATTTGCGGCTGCGACGGGGTGATGCCGCTGTCCATCGCCTCCCATTTGGCGATCAGCGCCTGCGCGTTCTCAGCCGCCCTGGCCAGCGGCACCGGCTGGCGCAGCGCATTGTTGATCATCGCGTCGCCGTAAAAGGTCCAGTCGCGGTCGGACTGACAGCCGAACGAGGTGCGGTCGGCCGATGCGGCTGTGAACAGCGCCGTGGTGTCGCTCGCAAGCGTCGGCACGAAGATGCCCGAAAAGCACGCCGACAGGATCAGCAGGCGGTTTCTGATGCCGAGCTCGTCGAACATCCGCGCCATCCGCGCCGGGGGGATGATGCCGAACCCGTCATCGGCGTCGTGATAGGCCAAACCGACCTTGGCGCCGTGTCCTGCGGTGTAGAGGACGAGCACGTCCTGTTTCTTGTCCATCAGCTCGGCGACGCGGGCGAGCGCGACCGCAAGGTTGCGCGGGGAACCGTTGGGGAGCGCCGACGGCCCGTTGCCATCGGTCCCGGCGAGCACGATCATATGCCCGGCGGCGCTGTAGCGGCGGCTGAGCACCTTGCCCGCCTCGCGCGCTTCGCGGCCGAAGATCGGGTCGCTGTCGAGCCCGACCACGACGACATAGGCGTCGACCACGCCCGGTTTTTGCGGGCCGAGCGCGACGAGCGCCTTGTCCAGCTTGCGCTGATCGTCGAGCAGCCATTTGGGCGAGCGGTCGCGCTCGAGCTCCGGCCCGAGATCGATCGAGGCCTGGGCTTCGGTCTGGTTCTGGCCGGAAACGAGCCCGGGCCAATCGCTGATGTGCGCGGGCGCTTTGTAGGTGGTCGATTGCCCAGTCGCCGATGCGGCGACCGCGAGCGACACCGCCAGCAAACTCGCCGTCCGCGCGACCTTACCCCACCACCGCATGCGCCTGCCCCCGTCGAGAGTCGATGAAGCGACCTTCGCGCGCGGCGGGGCGGTGTCAAGCGAGGACATCAGGAGAGCCGACACTCTCGCATTTTAGCGCGGCATCAGCAGCGGTTTGTTATCGGACGCCCAAGCGTGATGGGCATTTCCGCCGGTCATTATTGCGTGGCCAAACTTATGCTGATCATTCAGGATTTCGCGAAAGAAATCCAGACCGCGTTTATTCCACACTCTCTCAAATACGAGCGATATGAATAAGATGAACTCCTCGTCGTCACCGAGTCCAATACACTGAGCCCACCCATCACAAAACCCAAATGCCCAGCCCTTTTGCTCATTCGACAGCTTTGGGCGCCCCAGCCAATCTTTTTGCTGACTGAGCATCGAAGTCATTGCAAGCGTTTCGGAGCAAAGGCTCACCGACTTCGCAAAGTTCGCTGCGTCGGTGTCGATCAATACACGCGCTTCTTCGGCTTGATGTACTCGACGTCGTCGGTGAGCGTATAGTCGTGCACCGGGCGGTAATCGAGGCTGACCACGCCGCCCTTGCCGCCCCAGCCGTCGAACGTCGCGATGGTGTGCTTCATGAAATTGACGTCGTCGCGCTGGGGATAGTCCTCGTGCATGTGCGCGCCGCGGCTTTCCTTGCGGTTGGCGGCGCCCCGGGTGGTGACGATCGCCTGGCCGAGCAGATTGTCGAGCTCGAGCGTCTCGACCAGATCGGTGTTCCAGATCAGCGAACGGTCGGTGATGCCGACATCGGCCATCGACTTGTACACCGCGTCCATGTGGTCGACGCCTTCGTTCAGCAACGCTGTGTCGCGGAACACCGCGCAATGCTTCTGCATAGTGCGCTGCATGTCGAGGCGGATTTCTGCGGTCGGCTTCGCTCCGCTCGCATTGCGGAAATGGTCGAGCCGGGCGATCGTCTTTTCGTCGGCGGCGGTGACGGGCGCGCTGTGGCTGGTGTTGGGCTTAAGTATCTCGGCGATGCGTTTGCCGGTCGCGCGGCCGAACACGACGAGGTCGATCAGCGAGTTCGAGCCCAGGCGATTGGCGCCGTGGACACTGACGCATGCCGCCTCGCCGACTGCGAACAAGCCGGGGACGACGGCATCGGGATCGCCGTCCTTCAGGTGGACGACCTCGCCGTGATAGTTGGTGGGGATGCCGCCCATATTGTAATGGACGGTCGGCGTGACCGGCAGCGGCTGGCGCGTCAGGTCGACGCCGGCGAAGATCTTGCCCGTCTCGGTGATGCCGGGGAGCCGCTCGTGCAGCACCCTGGGGTCGATATGATCGAGGTGGAGATAGATATGGTCCTTGTTCGGGCCGACGCCGCGCCCTTCGCGGATTTCCGCGGCCATCGATCGCGCCACGACGTCGCGTGACGCCAGGTCCTTCGCCGATGGAGCGTAGCGTTCCATGAACCGCTCGCCCTCGGAATTGGTCAGATAGCCGCCCTCGCCGCGCGCGCCCTCGGTGATCAGCACACCCGCGCCGTAGATGCCGGTCGGGTGGAACTGGACGAACTCCATATCCTGCAGCGGCAGCCCCGCGCGCAGCACCATCCCGCCGCCGTCCCCGGTGCACGTGTGCGCCGAGGTCGCCGAGAAATATGCGCGGCCGTACCCGCCGGTCGCGAGCACGGTCGCATGGGCGCGGAAGCGGTGGATGCTGCCATCCTCCATGCAGAGCGCGATCACGCCCTTGCACTCGCCGCCTTCCATGATGAGGTCGAGCGCGAAATATTCGATGTAGAAGTCGGCGTCGAAGCGGAGCGACTGCTGATAGAGCGCGTGGAGCATCGCGTGCCCGGTGCGGTCGGCGGCGGCGCAGGTGCGCTGCGCCGGCGGTCCCTCGCCCATATTCTGCATCATGCCGCCGAACGGGCGCTGGTAGATCTTGCCTGCCTCGGTGCGGCTGAACGGCACGCCGGCATGTTCGAGTTCGTAGACCGCGGCGGGCGCTTCGCGGACCATATATTCGATCGCGTCCTGGTCGCCGAGCCAGTCCGACCCCTTGACGGTGTCGTACATGTGCCAGGTCCAGTGGTCCGGCCCCATATTGCCGAGGCTGGCGGCGATGCCGCCTTGCGCCGCGACGGTGTGGCTGCGGGTCGGGAACACCTTGGTGATGCACGCGGTCTTGAGGCCGTTCTGCGCGCATTCCATGACGGCGCGCAGGCCCGACCCGCCGGCGCCGACCACAACCGCGTCATAGGTATGGTCGATGATCTTGTAGGCGTCGCTCATCAGCCTGCCGCCGCCCCCGCCGCCGCCGCGGCCGTGACCAACGCCGCCCTGAGGATCGCAAAGATCGCGGTGACTGCAATGATTCCGAGAAAGTATTCGGCGAGCAGCAGCCAGATCACGCGGCTTTCATCGTCCTGATAATCCTCGATCAGCACCTGTAGGCCCAGCCGCGCGTGCCAGCAGGTCGAGATGACCAGCATGATCAACGGCGCCGCAACCCAGGCCGAGCCGATCCACTGATGAATCGACGCATAGTCGAACCCGCCGAGCCGGGTCAGCGAGATCATGAACCAGGCGAGAAAGAACAGGTTGGACCCCGCGGTGACGCGCTGGCGCCACCAGTGATGCGCGCCTTCGTGCGCGCTGCCGAGACCGCGGACGCGGCCGAGTTCGGTGCCGTCGCCCATTACTTTGCACCTGCGAAAATGACGTCCTTGAGCAGGATGCACCAGAACAGGATGGTGAGGAGGGTCGAGCCGACGAAGGTCAGGATCGCGCCGGTCCTGTTGGTCTTGAGTTCGTAGCCGGCGCCGGTGTCGAGCACGAGGTGGCGGATGCCGCTCATCATGTGCTGAAACAGGGCGAAGGTAAGGCCAACCCCGACGACATAGCCGAGCACGTTCCAGCCCGGGCCGGTGAACCACGACAGGAACCAGTCATAGCTTTCCTTGCCCGCGGCGAGCGACGCCAGCCACCAGGTGAACAGGAGGCCGCCGACGATCGCGAGCCCATCCCCGGTGATGCGGTGGACGATCGACGCGGTCATCGCGGGACCCATGCGGTAATGCCCCAGATGCGGTGCGATCGGGCGCTCTGGTTTGGGCGGTGTGGTGGCCAAGAAAATTACCCCTGCAATGATGCGTGCGCCCTCTTACTCCGCAGCGTCGTTGATGCAACCCGTCCGCCGTTTCCTAACCAGTCTTTAACCAAGGGCGAAGTAGCCCTTGGCGGTAAATTGTCGCGTCGCCGTCAGGCGTTAGCCGGAGCATTCGATCTTGAGCACTACCGACCTGCCCCCGTCCGACACGATGGCCGCGAAGGTGCGGCTTTCCGAACGGCTGCGCATCTTCGATTTCGACGGCTCGCTGGCCAGCGCCAGCCAGGATGTCTGGACCGTCATCGAGCCCGACATCCGCGCGATTTCCGAAGCCTATTGGCAGCAATGGCTGCGCTGCTTCGCCGACGACCGCGTATGGGCGCCGCACGAAACCGCCAAGATGATCGACCTGGGCGTCGATTTCCTGCGCATGCGTTTCCTGAAAACGTCGGAGCGCGGCTGGGTCGAATCGATCGCGCGTTCGGTCGCGGCCGCGTACGCCGGCAAGGTCGAGCCCGAGGCATTGCTGTCGATGATCAACGCCAGCGACCGCGCCGCGCTCGACAGCCTGATGCGCCGCGTCGATCGCGACGATCCCAAACTGCCGGTGATGATCGATACGTTGCTTCGCTTGTCGGCGATGGAAGGCGACATCACCGTCGCGCTCTACAACGGGTTTGTCGAACATGCGGCGCAGCAGGCGCGCGAGGCGCTCGCCGCCGAGTTCCGCGACGGCATCGCCAAGGTCGTCGAGAAATCGAGCCAGGAAAGCCACGCGCTGCGCGACCAGTCGGTGCGCACCTCGACTTCGGCGCGCGGCATGATCGGCAAGACGAGCGAAGTCGCCGCCGCCGCCGAGCAATCGGCGGTAGCGATGCGCGAGGCGGCGCAGACCGCGGCCGGGCTGATCCGCGCGATCGAGGATGCGCGCACCGAAGTCGA
>JAFEEZ010000370.1 GCA_018240825.1 Pseudomonadota bacterium
CGGCATCACCGTGCCGGTAATGCCCGCGGTGTTCGCCGAGACGATGTAGGTAATGTTCTCGAATGCGCGCGCGCGCCGCGCGATCGCCTTTGGCGTTGCTAGCGGAGAACCGATTTCGGACGACGAGTGGACAAAGATTTCCGCACCGCGAAGCGCATGCGCCCGAGCGATTTCGGGGTAGAGAATCTCCTCCGACGCTATCGCCGCGAGATTGCCGATCTCGGTCCGCGCCACCGGGAACACTCCGTCGATGCCGTACAGGTCGAGATATTTCGACCAGACGTCGTGCGGCGTCGGTGCGAACATCGAATTCAGCCTGCGATAGCGCAGGACCACTTCACCGGACGGCGCGACGACGAAACTCGTTTGGAAATACAGCCCGGGGAAATGCGCGTCGCGCTCATAGGCATTGCCCGCAAGGAAGATGTTCTGCGCCTGCGCGACCCGGCCGAGCGCCGCATATTCGGGCCCGTCAACGTCGAGCGCGGCCTTGCCGGCGAAATCGGAGACCGAAATGCGCCCGGGATAGCTGGTGAGCAGATATTCGGGCAGCACCGCGAGCAGCACCGGGGAACCGGTATATTGCTGAATGAAGATGCTGGCGCCGCGCAGTTTGGTCCCGATACTCTCGATCATCGCCAGCATCCGCGCCGACGTCGCTGCGCGATCTGCGCACGCCTCGACCGATTGCGCGGTCAGTTGCAACGCCAGCGCGGCATAGGGTTTGGGCGCGTCAGGCATTGCCGAGCCCGAGCACGCCAGGGTTCATTCGGCCGTCTGGGTCGACTGCCGCCTTGATCGTCTCCAGGATATCCCAAGCTACCGGATCACTGCGATCCTTCAACGGATAGGTTCGGCCGACCTGGAAATGCACTCCGCCTTGCTCGCCGAAAATTCCGATGATCGCGCCGCGCAACCGCTCGACCAGCGCGCGCGCTTCGGGACTGTCGGGAAATTCGTCGAGTTTCGCCAGATGCCCCGGTTCGACGCTTGCCTTGTGCAACGCCCCATGACGCTCTGGCCAGTAGAAGACTGGTTCGACCAGGAACCCGGTCGTGCTGACAGTCAGGAACATATAGCCCGCGCCGATCCCTAGCCGCTCCATCTCCCCGGCATGCGCTTCGAACAGCGCGACGATCGCCTCGATCGTCGCGAGCGCGCGCGAATGCCTCACGATGCCATGCACCGGCGCCCAACGTTCACCATTGGGGCCGAGCATTGAATTGACCGGCGGAAACGGATTGGCGCGCAGCATCTTGGGGATGGTGTTTTCGACCTCGCGCCCTCCGGCCGCCAGCGCCATTGCGCGAATCGCCGCCATGTCGGCGTCGGCGGCGGACTGGCTGCGGCCTTCTGCGATCGTGTGGATCGAGAACGTCGCCTCGTCGAGGAAGGAGCGTCCCGCTGCGACTACCTTCGCGCCCTCCTTCAATCCCTTCCAAAAGCCGCCCTGCGCCTTCATCATCCCAACCAGCGCCCTGGCGTCGGCGGTCAGGCTGTCCCGCTTCATGCGCTGCGCCTGAAGGAACGGGTCGAACCCGAAGCTCTCGCTGGCGAGGCCGGAGCGCGCAATCGCGCTCATCGCCTGGGTAAACTGGTCGGGCGCGTCGAACGCAAAGCTGCCATAGGCAAACGCCGCCGCCTCGCGCACCAGTGGCAGCGTGACGTGCGCCTTGATCCCGAACGCGCCGCAATCGGCGGCGAACAAGCCGGTTATGTCGGGGCCGAACGGACGCAGCACGACATTGCCGGTTCGGACAATGCCGCCATCGGCCAGCACGACGTCGAACGACAGGGCCGTTCCGGCGATCGACCCGCTGCGCGCGCCCCAGAACAATCCGTTCTGGCTCATTCCGCCGCCCACGGTCGCGGCGATTCCGGACAAGGTGCCCCAGAGCGGCGTGCGCAGCCCTTTGGCGCGAAGAGCGTCATATAGCTTGGCCCAGCTGCATCCGGCCTCGACCGTCACGGTCATGTCCGTCTCGTCGATCGCGAGAATGCGGTCCATCGCTCCGATATCGACCAGCAGTGCGCCCGGTTCGTCCGGCACATAGCCGGCGGTGTAGCTCATTCCCCCGCCGCGCGGGACGATCGCGAGGCCGAGTCCAGCGGCAGCCGCCAGCCCGGCGCTCAACGTCGCGATATCGGATGGATGAAACACCGCGACGGGATCGGGCCCACGCGTGAAAACATCCTGCCCATACAGCTCGAGCGCGTCCGGATCGGTCGCCAGGGAGTCCCGACCGACCGCCGCCGCCAGCGTTTCGATCACCGTATCCTCAGCCAGCGTCGCCACCTACCGCCTCCAGTGCCGGATATCGTCCTAATGTCAGCAACAGCGCGCCGCCGATCGCGAACATCGCCACCGCTGCTAGCAGTATCGCGTCGTAATTGCCTGTGCGGTCGCGCACCATGCCATAGATGATCGGCGAGATCGCGCTGCCGATTCCGAACGGCATGTAGAGCGCGCCGTAGATCTTGCCGTAATGCGCCATCCCGAAATAGCGCGCAGCCATGAAGGCGATGACGTCGCTCTCGGTGCCGGCGGCGAAGCCGAGCAGGAAACCCCCGGCCATTATCACGCCAAGACTACTGGTCGCGCCCGCAAGGAGCCAGCACGCAAGCGCCGGCAACAGCATCGCGGGGAACGCGACACCCGGCGCCCAAAGACGGTCGAACAACAACCCGACCAGCAACCGCCCGGCCAGAATACCCAGCGCCACCACGCCCAAGGTCGTGGCCGCCTGCGCCGGACTGAACCCGTGCAGCGCGACGATCTGCGCCATGTGGATATGCGCGCCGCCATAGGCTGTCGCGATGATCAGGATCGACAGCCACAAGGTCCAGAAGCGCCGCCCGCCGAGCGCTTGCTGGAGCGTCATGCCGATCAACTCGCCGGCGACGTCGCTCATCCCGCTCGGGCGCTCGTCGGCGCGCGGTTCGCGAAACCACAGAAGCGCAATCGGCAACGCGACCAGCAACGGGAACAGCGCGCCGACCGGAAACGCGACCCGCCAACCGCCATAAGCCGTCATGGCACGCGTAACGACTTGCGGCACGATCATCGCTGACAGGCTGGTGCCGATCAGCATGATCCCGAGCGCCAGCCCGCGGTTTTTCGCGAACCACATGCTGACCGCGCGGCTCCACGTCACCGGGGTCGAGCCGATCCCGACCACGCCGAGCACCGCCCAGAATATATACCAACCCGTCAGGTTTGACGGCACGAACCAGAAGGCGGCGAAGGTCACGGCAAAGGCGATCAGCGATCCGATCGCGACTCGTCGCACACCGTACCGGTCGGCGAGCCCGCCGAACACCGGCGCGAGGAACGATGCGATCAGGCCGAACACGGTCACGCCCGCGGCGATCGCGGCGAAATCCCAGCCGAGCTCGGCATGGATCGGCCCCAACACCAACGGCAGGATGTTGAACGGGATCGGCGACGCGCCGCAGGCCGTACCGACCAGGGCCGCGGCCAGCACGCGCCCGCCGTTCCTGAACTCGCTCACGCGCCGTGCTCGCGGGACAGCGCGATCAGCTCGAAG
>JAFEEZ010000371.1 GCA_018240825.1 Pseudomonadota bacterium
AGCGGTGGCCGTTTCGACGGACGCCTCGTGAACCGCGGCGGGAAGCCTGGCCGGGCGCCGACGGCCGCGCGAGCCAGTCGCGCGGGGCATCGTCGATCTCGCAATCGACCCCGGCGTCGCGCCACCATTCGAGCGCACTGGCGACGCTCGCGCGCCAATCGTGATGCTGGTCGGCCCCCATGGTGCCCATAGAGACGATAGTTGACGGCAGGGTCAATTCGCGGGCACCGCTTTCGGGGATATTCCGTGGTCGCACAGCGACGACCGGCGTTTGGAGACATGGGGATGAGCGAACGCGAATCGATGCCGTACGACGTGGTGATCGTCGGCGCGGGCCCGGCGGGCCTGTCGGCGGCGATCCGGCTAAAGCAACTCGCGGCGGAAAAGGGCGGCGACATTGCTGTCTGCGTGCTCGAAAAGGGCTCGGAAGTGGGCGCGCACATCCTGTCGGGCGCGGTGATCGACCCCAGGTCGCTCGACGAGCTGATCCCCGACTGGCGCGAGAAGGGCTGTCCGCTCGCCGAGGTGCCCGTCAACGACAACCGGCACTGGATCCTGACCAGGAAGAAACGCTTTTCGATGCCGCATCTCTTCACCCCCGGCTTCATGCACAACAAGGGCACCTATACCGGCAGCCTCGGCAATCTGTGCCGCTGGCTGGCGGGGCAGGCCGAGGAACTGGGGGTCGAGATTTTCCCCGGCTTTGCAGCCGCCGAAATCCTCTACAACGACGATGGCAGCGTTAAGGGGGTTGCGACCGGCGACATGGGCGTCGCGCGCGACGGCAGCCACAAGCCGGACTACCAGCCGGGGCTCGAGCTGCACGCCAAATATACCTTCTTTTCGGAAGGCGCGCGCGGTCACCTGACCCGGCAATTGGTCGATCGCTTCGACCTGCGCGCGAATTGCGAGCCGCAGGTCTATGGCCTAGGCATCAAGGAATTGTGGGACATCCAGCCGGAGAATTACGCGCCGGGGCGCGTGATCCACTCGCAGGGATGGCCGCTCAGCGAGAGCGGGTCGAACGGCGGCGGGTTTCTCTATCACCAGGCCAACGGCCAGGTCGCATTGGGCTTCGTGACGTGGCTCAACTATTCGAACCCGTACCTCTCCCCGTTCCAGGAAATGCAGCGCTGGAAGACGCATCCGGCGATCGCGAGCATCCTCGAGGGCGGCAAGCGCGTCTCCTATGGCGCGCGCGCGATCAGCGATGGCGGCTATCAGTCGGTTCCCCAACTGGTGATGCCCGGCGCCGCGCTGATCGGCGATTGCGCCGGGTTCCTCAACGTGCCGCGGATCAAGGGCACGCATACCGCGATGAAGTCCGGCATGATGGCCGCCGAGGCAGCGTATGATGCGGTCCATGTACAGCGGCGTGGCGACGAGCTGACGGCCTATACAGAGGCTTACGATAATAGCTGGGTGAAGAAAGAGCTGTCGGTCGTCCGGAACGTCCTGCCGCTGGTCGAAAAATATGGCGAGCTGTTCGGCACGGTGCTCGCCGGCATCAACATGTGGCTCGAGAGCTGGGGCATCAAAATGCCCTTTACGATGAAGCATCATCCCGACCACAAGACCCTGTGGCGCAAGGATTTGGTCGCGCCGATCGCCTATCCCAAGCCCGACGGCGTGTTGACGTTCGACCGGCTGTCGTCGGTGTTCCTGTCGAACACCAATCACGAGGAGGACCAGCCGGTCCATCTGACGCTCAAGGACCCGAATATCCCGGTAGAGTACGACCTGCCAATGTACGACGAGCCGGCGCAGCGTTACTGCCCAGCTGGCGTTTACGAGATCGTCGGCCAGGAAGAAGGCGACCCGAAGTTCGTGATCAACGCCCAGAATTGCGTCCACTGCAAGACGTGCGACATCAAGGATCCGACACAGAACATCGTCTGGGTGGTGCCGGAGGGCGGCGGCGGGCCGAATTATCCCAATATGTGACGCGCCGGGCAAAGGCGTAGCGCAGCTAAGCCGAGCCTCAAGGCGCGTCCGGCCGGCGGCGCCGCGAGCGCCGTCCGACGACGCGGCTTTGCCGCGGCGGGAGTGAAACGAAACGATGATCACCGAACTCGCCGCCGCCAAGATCAACCTAGCGCTTCACGTCCGCGCGCGGCGGCCGGACGGCTATCACGAGATCGAGACGCTCTTCGCGTTTTGCCGCGACGGTGATGAACTCATTTTCGAGCCCGCAGATCACGATAGCTTTAGGATCATTGGGCCATTTGTTGAATCGCTGGCGGGAAGCCCAGATAACCTGGTGGTCACTGCTAGGGAGTCGTTCGAGCGTCGCGTCGCGCCACTCCCGTTTCTCGCGATTACGTTGGACAAACGTTTGCCTGTAGCGTCGGGAATCGGTGGAGGATCGGCGGATGCCGCGGCGGCCTTACGAGCGTTTGCCCACCTGTCCGTTGTGCCGGAAGATGCCGAGTCCATCGTCGCCATGGCCCGCGATCTGGGTGCCGATGTCCTTGCGTGCCTCTTCGGGCGCACTGCTTTCGGCATGGGTCGAGGAGACGTACTTCGGACTGCGGCGCAAATGACGGATACACCGATTTTGCTGGTGAACCCTCGCGCGCCGGTTTCGACGGCAGCGGTGTTCGCTGGGTGGGATGGCGTCGATCGTGGGCCGTTGATTGACTTCGCAACCGGGCGCAACGACCTCGAAGCATCCGCAATCGCTATTGTACCGATCATCGAAGAGGTACTGGAACGGCTGCGTGAGCAGGCCGGCGTCACGCTCGCGCGCATGTCAGGGTCTGGTGCTACCTGTTTCGGGTTATTCGATACCGCCGCGGCACGGTCCGCCGCTCATGCCGCCATCGCCGCCGCACATCCCGATTGGTGGCTCCTCGAATCCTCGCTCGCGTAATAGTCTTGCGCCAAAGGCCCCTCCCGCGACATAGGCGTCGCGCCATGACCCAACGTTTCGACAAATCGAACCTTCCGAGCCGCCATGTCTCGGTCGGTCCCGAACGCGCGCCCCACCGCAGCTATTACTATGCGATGGGCCTCACCGAAGAGGAGATCGCCCGCCCGTTCGTCGCGCTCGCCAGTGCGGGGAACGACAGCGCGCCGTGCAACACGCGGCTCGACGAACAGGCCGACGCAGCGCGCGAAGGCGTGATCGCGAACGGCGGCATGCCGCGGCGGTTCAACACCATCACTGTCACCGACGGCATCGCGATGGGGCATCAGGGGATGAAATCCTCGCTGGTCAGCCGCGAGGTCATCGCCGATTCGGTCGAATTGAGCGTGCGCGGCCATTGCTACGACGCGCTTGTGGGGTTCGCGGGGTGCGACAAGTCGCTGCCGGGCATGATGATGGCGATGCTGCGCCTCAATATCCCGTCGATCTTCGTCTATGGCGGGTCGATCCTGCCCGGCCGCTTCCACGACAGAGACGTAACCGTCGTCGACGTGTTCGAGGTGGTTGGTAAATATGCCGCCGGCACGTGCCCGCTGAGCGAAGTCCATGCGCTCGAAAAGGTCGCGTGTCCCGGTCACGGCGCCTGCGGTGGCCAGTTTACCGCGAACACCATGGCGTGCGTCGGCGAAGCGATTGGATTGTCTTTGCCGAACAGCAATATGGCCCCGGCTCCTTACACGACGCGCGAACAGATCGCGGTCGCCGCGGGACATCAGGTGATGGACCTGCTCGAGCGCAACCTGCGCCCGCGCGACATCTGCACCCGCAGTGCCTTCATCAACGCCGCGCGCGTGGTGGCGGCGACGGGCGGATCGACCAATGCTGCGTTGCATTTGCCGGCGATGGCGAATGAGGCGGGGATTGGGTTCGACCTCTTCGACGTCGCCGAAGCGTTCAAGTCGACGCCGTATATCGCCGACCTGAAGCCCGGCGGGCGCTATGTCGCGAAGGACATGTACGAGGCCGGCGGCGTCTACATGCTGATGAAGACGATGCTCGATAACGGCCTGCTGGATGGCTCGTGCATGACGGTGACCGGCAAGACGCTGGGCGAGAATATCCAGGAAGTGACGTGGAATCCCGATCAGAAGGTCATTTATGACGTCAAGACGCCGCTGAGCCCTACCGGCGGCGTCGTAGGCCTGCGCGGTTCGCTGGCCCCCGACGGGGCGATCGTCAAGGTGGCGGGCATGCGCCGCCTCCAGTTCGAAGGCCCGGCGCGCTGTTTCGATTGCGAGGAGGATTGCTTCGCGGCGGTCGAGGCCCGATCGATCAACGAGGGCGAAGTGCTGGTCATCCGCTACGAAGGACCCAAGGGCGGCCCCGGCATGCGCGAGATGCTGTCGACCACGGCGGCTCTCTACGGGCTCGGCATGGGTGAGAAGGTCGCCCTGATCACCGACGGGCGCTTTTCCGGCGCGACGCGCGGCTTCTGCATCGGCCATGTCGGCCCGGAGGCCGCCGACGGCGGACCGATCGCGCTGGTCGAGGACGGCGACACGATCCGCATCGACGCCGAAGCGGGGACGATCGACCTGCTGGTCGATGAGGATGTGCTCGCCCGGCGTCGTGCGGCGTGGACCGCTCGCGTGAACGACTATCAATCGGGCGCGTTGTGGCGCTATGCCCGCACCGTCGGTCCCGCGTCGCAAGGCGCCGTCACGCATCCGGGGGCCGCGGCGGAGACGCACGTTTATGCGGACATCTAGCGCGGTCATGACAGCTCTCACGCTGGCGGCGTGCAGCCAGCAGTCGGCCGACAGGGGCGCGATGTCGAACGCGATCGACAATGCTCAGGCTGTCGCTGGCGGTGACGATCGGATCGAATGTGCGGCGGCCGGCGCCGCTGCCTTCGCACGCGACTGTACGGTCGAGCGCACGCAATCCGCCGAGGGCCTTATCCTGACCGTGCGCCGCCCCGACAACGGCTTCCACCGCCTGCTCGTCGTCAAGGACGGCCGCGGCGTGATCGCCGCGGACGGCGCGGAAAGCGCCAGGGTCACGGTCATCGGCGACGGCCGAATCGAAGTCGCGATCGGCGGCGATCGCTATCGCTTGCCAGCGACGGTGAAAGCCAGGAACGCTAAGTGATCCCGATCGACGGTCAACCGATCCTGACCGCCGCCGAAATGCGCGCGGCGGAAGAGCGCACGATTGCGGCAGGATCGAGCATCGAACAACTGATGGAGCGCGCGGGGGCTGGGATCGCCGAGGCCGTCCGCCGCCTTGCCGCCGGCTCGCCGGTCCTGATCCTGTGCGGGCCGGGCAATAATGGTGGCGACGGTTATGTCGCGGCGCGGGTTTTGCGCGACAATGGCGTTGATGTTCGAGTCGCGGCGACCGGCGAGCCGAATACCGAAGCCAGCCTGGAGGCGCGGAAGCGCTGGAACGGCGAGGTAAGTTCGTCGTCCAATTCGGGGGGCGCGCCAATTTTGGTCGACGCCATATTCGGCACCGGGCTTACCCGTCCGCTCACTGACGACGTCAAGGTTTCGTTGGCTACCGCAGCGTCTCACGCTCGACTGAAGATTGCAGTCGATCTACCCAGCGGTGTCGATGCGGATACCGGTGCGGTTCTTGGCGTGAACGAACCCGTGACGATCCCTTTCGGCGAGCGCTTCGCGATGACCGTGGGGACGAGACCGGCCGA
>JAFEEZ010000372.1 GCA_018240825.1 Pseudomonadota bacterium
CACGATGCCCGAGCGATCGATCGACGCGCCCGCCGCGCTCGACGCCGCGCGTGCCGTCGCCTGGGACGACGATCTTCCCCGCCCGGCGCGCATGCTCGCCCGGCCCGAGCCGGTCGAGGTGATCGCGCTCCTCCCGGACGACGCGCCGCGCCTCTTCGTCTGGCGCGGCAGGCGGTTCCCGGTCGCGCGCGGCGACGGTCCCGAACGGCTGCACGGGGAATGGTGGCGGGACGGCGGGGTCGAGGGTGAGCGGCCATATACGGTGCGCGACTACTACCAGGTCGAGACGGCGACGGGCGGGCGATACTGGCTGTTCCGGCTCGGCGACGGGGTGAACCCGTCGACCGGTCCGATGCGCTGGTTCATCCACGGGGCATTCGCATAGGCGCTGACCAACACGGCGGATCGCACACATTCAAAACGGAAATGGCATCTCCGCTCCGACCCTAATGGCATACTCGGCAAACTGATCCGGGGTGCACCGCGTGATCGAGTTCGCTTCGTAGTCCACGACCACGTAGATCAGGTCGGATGTTGAAGGGAGGCCCGAAGAACCTTGCGCCACGACCACTGCGTGCATCAGGCCACCGTAGAATTGCATGAGAACCGCAGCGTGCCCGACCTGCCCAGCGCTAGCCGGCTCGATCAAAACCACCAGAAGATGGTGGCGCGGCAGCCTTGGGAACTTGTCGGTCAACTGCTTGGCCTGATCAACCGGCAACATTCTCACACGTCCCGAACCAGTTCGGGCAAATTCTCTGGCCTGATCGAACGCCGGCGCCCTGACGGCCTCCGCTCCGAAAAGATGGGCGCACAAATTGATCCCGATCTTCGTAAGAACGCGGTCATACGCGTCCTCATCCATCGTCTGTCGAAAATGAATGCCCGGGGTTTCGGTAGCCGTGGCCGTTGCGTCCGCCGGCACGGCGAGAACCTCGTGGTTGGCGCGGACGAACGAAAGCAGGACAGCTGCATCCGCCAAGCTATCGGCACGGCAGACCATCGGCCCTTTCGACCGTCGGAATACGCGAGGCGTCAAGATACCGACGATCTCGGTTGCCGGAAGCTCCAGCGGCTCGAGCCAGATGGCATCGGCTGGCGCCTTGTTATGGCCCGCAGCTACGCCGACCACGTAACTTCTGCCATTCCAGGTCAGCGGCGTCAGATCGAAGCGGACCTCGACGCCGTCACGAAACTTTTCGCAGATCGTCAAAGTGTCGGGTAACGAGCGCAGCTCATCGACCAGCGCGTTCATCGTCGCGACATCGCTGCCGGCCACGGTGATATTGTTCGGCGGGACGACGATCACCTGGGGATGGACGGTGGATTGTCCGCCGCTCCCGAGCTGCTGTTCTAGGAGCAGGCCCGAACCGGTGTCGTCGAAATAGCTGACGGGTGCTTGGATCGTTGGCGCGACCGTCTTGCCACCGCGATCCCGCGATCGTGATTGGTAGAACAGCCGAGCGATAGCGAGAGGCGACGAGCGCATGACCTTCGTTTCGAGCGGCGAGAACACCTTCGTGTTGCATACCGCACAGACGACGTCCTTCAGCAGCCAATCCCTGTCATCGCCCCCCAGTCCGGCCGGTATGACGTGCTCGTCGGAGAACGGTCCGGCTGATTGGCAGTAGATACAGGTCACGTCGTCGGCCACTGGGCATGGATTTGCGAGCGGGCGGTCGGAATCGAACCGACTTGGCGGAGTTTGGAGCTCCGTGCCCAGCCAATGGACCACGCCCAGCTACCTTGTCGCACATCGACGTTTCGGTCTGCAATAATTGAATCGGGTCGCCGTTGACCGGCCGAACAATTGGAACATAATGGGAACATGATTCGTGCACCCACTGTCTGCGGACCTATCTGAACCAATTGCCAGGATCCGCGCCCATGGCCCAATACGTCGAGCTTCAGGTAACCACGCACTTCAGCTTCCTGCGCGGTGCGTCCAGCCCGGAGGAGCTGTTCGCCGCCGCCGCGCTGCTCGGCCTGCCTGCGCTCGGCGTCGTCGACCGGGGATCGGTCGCGGGGATGGTCCGGGCCTGGGACGGTGAGAAGACGACCGGCGTGCGCGCGATCGTCGGCACACGCCTCGACCTCAGCGATGGCACGACGCTGTGCGTCTATCCCACCGACCGCGCCGCCTATGGCCGGATGTGCCGCCTGCTCAGCGCCGGCAAGACTCGCGGCGGCAAGGGCGCATGCACGCTCGGCTGGTCCGACGTGGAGGAGTGGAACGAGGGCCTGCTCGCGATGCTAGTGCCGGACCGCGCCGACGCCGTGGCGGAGGAGCAGCTGGCCCGCACGAACCGCATCTTCGGCGACCGAGCCTACATGGCGCTGACCGTGCGCCGCCGACCGCGAGACGCCGTCCGGTTGCGCGATCTCGCCAGCATGGCGGCGTCGGCGCGGGTTCCGACCGTCGCCACGAACGACGTGCTCTACCACTCGCCGGACCGCCGGCTGCTGCAGGACATCGTCACGTGCATCCGCGAGAAGTGCACCGTCGACGAGCTCGGCGACCGGCGCGAGCGCTTCGCCGACCGGCACCTCAAGACCGCCGAGGAGATGGAGCGGCTGTTCCG
>JAFEEZ010000373.1 GCA_018240825.1 Pseudomonadota bacterium
AATGACCCAGTTCGTGAATGAACACGAGCGGCCCCAGCATCAGCAGGAACGCGGCGATCGTCAGAAGGAAACCGGGACCTTGCATCAACTCACGCAATCCTCAACTCGCCACGCCCTATCTTGGCTTCCGCCATGGTACGCGCTTCGGCATCGATAGCCAGTACGTCGTCCAGCGTCTGTGGCGCCGGCGGATCGTAGCGGTCGAGCGTATCGGCGACGATTGCGGCAATTTCGAGGAAACCGATCCTGCGGTCGAGAAACGCCGCCACCGCCACTTCATTCGCGGCGTTGAGGATCGCGGGACGAGCGCCGCCAGCGTCGAGCGCGCGTCGCGCCAACCCCAAAGCCGGAAAGCGCGCTTCGTCGGGCGCTGAGAAATCTAGCCGGCCGATCGCGACCAGATCGAGCGGAGCCATCGGCGTTTCCATGCGGTCGGGCCAGGCGAGGCAGTGCGCGATCGGCACGCGCATGTCGGGCGGGCCGAGCTGCGCCAGCGTCGATCCGTCCATATATTCGACCATCGAATGGATCACCGATTGCGGATGGACGACGATCTCGATCCGATCGGGGTCGACCGGGAACAGCCGCGCCGCCTCGATCAGTTCGAGGCCCTTGTTCATCAGCGTCGCCGAATCGACCGAAATCTTGGCGCCCATCGACCAGTTCGGGTGCGCGACCGCCTGTTCGGGCGTCGCGCCGCGCATTTGCTCGATCGGCCAGTCGCGGAACGGCCCGCCGCTCGCGGTCAGCACGATGCGGCGCACGCGGCTTGCCTGATCCGGGGCGAAGCATTGGAAGATTGCGTTGTGCTCGGAATCGGCGGGCAGCAGGGTCGCACCGCTCGATTTGGCGGCGGCAAGGATCACGTCACCGGCCGAGACCAGCGGCTCCTTGTTGGCGAGGACCACCGTCTTGCCCTGCTCGACCGCCGCCATCACCGGCCGGAGCCCCGCACAACCGACGATCGCCGCCATCGTCAGGTCGGCCCCGCTTCGCGCCGCCTCGCATATCGCCGCGCTTCCGCCAGCGGCTTCGACGCGCGTGCCGTTCAGCGCGCTCCGAAGCGCCGGAAGATGTCGTTCGTCCGCCACCACCGCCCGTTCGGCGTTCGTCCGGATCGCCGCCGCCGCCAGCCCCTCGACGTCGCAATTGGCGGTCAGCGCCTTGACGCTGAAATCGTCGGGCGCGCGCTCGATCAGATCGAGCGTCGATCGCCCGATCGATCCGGTCGCGCCGAGGATCGCGATGCTCTTCACGTCAACGACAGCAATCTTGGCAACACCACGACGAGCAACGCCGCCGCCGGCGCGACCGGCACGACGCCGTCGAGCCGGTCGAGCACGCCGCCGTGTCCCGGCAACAGCGTGCCGCTGTCCTTCGCCCCTGCGCGACGCTTGAGCCAGCTTTCGAACAGGTCGCCGCATTGCGCGAGGATTGCGAGGAATGGCGTCGCCAATACGGCGGCTTTGCCGAGGCCGCACGCGTAGTGCATCGCCGCCGCGAACAAGATCGCCGCGATCATCCCGCCTATCAGGCCGGCCCACGTCTTGTTCGGGCTGATGACGGGTGCGAGCTTCGGTCCGCTGATCAGCCGGCCGGCGAAATAAGCCCCGATGTCGCAGGCCCATACCAGCGCCAGCGTCCACAGCGTGTAGAGGAGCCCGATATCCTTCTGTTGCCGGATCAACAGCAGCGACAAAACGGGAACCGCGACATAGACGATCCCCCAGGCCAGCCATGCCCGCCGCGTCGTCGCGCCGACGAAGAAGAACGCCGCCCCAATCAATCCGACCGCGACGAACCCCGGGCCCGCGCCGATCGCCGGCGCCATGATCGCGAGCGGCGCCACCAGGGCGTACAGCGCGAGCCGCTTATGCCCTGGTGGCGCAGCGACAAGGTCGGCCCACTCGGCCATCATCACCATGCCGAGCGCAACCGCGACCAGCCAGAACAGCAGCCCGCCGAACGCGATCGCCGCCAGCGCCATCGCGATCAGGGCAGCCGCGGTAACGACGCGAACCGCCAGTTCGGGCGGGCGCTTGGGCGCGGAAGGATCGCTCACAGGCCTCCGAAACGTCTCTGACGCCGGCCGAACGCGGCGATGGCCTGCCGCAACGTTTCGGCGTCGAAATCGGGCCACAGCGTATCGACGAACAGCAATTCGGCATAGGCGGCCTGCCACAGCAGGAAGTTCGACAACCGCTGTTCGCCCGACGTGCGGATCAATAAGTCGAGCGGCGGCAGATCGTGCGTTTCGAGCAAACCGTCGATCGCGTCGGCGTCGATCGCCTCGACCGCCATCTCGCCGTCGCGCGCGCGTCGCGCGAGTTCCTGCGCCGCGCGCGCCAGTTCAGCCTGCGACCCGTAATTGAGCGCGATCGCCAGCAGCGGCCCGCTATTGGCCGCCGTGCGCGCCATCGCATCGTCGATCAGCGCGACCGTATCGGGAGAAAAGCGCCGGTAATCGCCGATCACGCGCAGCCGGACGTTCTCGCTGACCAGTTCGGCGAGATCGCTTTTGATGAAGTGGCGCAGCAAACCCATCAGGTCGCCGACTTCCTCCTCCGGCCGCCGCCAATTTTCAGATGAAAAGGCGTAGAGCGTCAGCGCCTCGATCCCCATCGCGCGCGCGGCGCGGGTGACTTTGCGGACCGCCTCGACGCCCTGCCTGTGCCCGGCGAGCCGCGGCAGATGGCGCTTCTTCGCCCAGCGCCCGTTGCCGTCCATGATGATCGCGACGTGGCGCGGGAGCGCGGCCGCGCCGCCGCTGCTCTCGAGAGGCACAGCCGCCGCCATCATACCTGCGCCAACAACAAACCGTTCGTGCTGAGCTTGTCGAAGCACGTGTTTCGGGCACGCCCTTCGACAAGCTCAGCACGAACGGAGGAAAATGTGCAGGCGGGGCTCACTGGCCCAGGATTTCCTTTTCCTTGGCGCTCGCCGCGGCGTCGATGTCGGCGATCGTGCTGTCGGTCAGCTTCTGCACCTCGTTTTCGTGGCGCTTGCGCTCATCCTCCCCGAACAAGCCCTTCTTCTCGTCGGTTTTCAGGCTGTCCATGCCGTCGCGACGCACGTTGCGCGCGGCGATACGCGCCTTTTCGGCATAGCTGCTCGCAAGCTTGGCGAGTTCCTTGCGCCGCTCTTCGGTCAGGTCCGGGATCGGCAGGCGCAAGGTGTTGCCGTCGTTGATCGGGTTGAGCCCCAGCCCCGCCGAGCGGATCGCCTTTTCGACGGGGCCGATGTTGGACTTGTCCCACACCTGCACCGACAGCAGGCGCGGTTCGGGCGCGGACACAGTCGCCACCTGGTTGAGCGGCATATGGCTGCCATAAACCTCGACCGTCACCGGATCGAGCAGCGCGGTCGACGCGCGACCCGTGCGCAGGCCCGCCAGATCGTGCTTCAGCGCCTCGATGCTGCCCGCCATGCGGCGTTCGAGATCGGCCTTGTCATACGCCGCCATCGGTCATCCTTCCTTTTGCACCACCGTCGACACGCCCTCGCCGCGCAGCACCGAGGCGAGGTTGCCCGGTTCGCGGATGTTGAAGACGACGATCGGAATGTTGTTGTCGCGGCACAGCGCGATGGCGCTGGCGTCCATCACCTTCAGATTGTCTGCGAGGACCGTGTCGTAACTTACGGTTTCGTAGCGTTTCGCGTTGGCATTGGTCTTGGGATCGCTGTCATACACACCGTCGACCGACGTGCCCTTGAACAAGGCATCGCACTTCATCTCGGCCGCGCGCAACGCGGCACCGCTGTCGGTGGTGAAGAAGGGCGATCCGACGCCGGCGGCGAACACCACGACGCGCCCTTTTTCAAGGTGGCGCTCGGCGCGGCGGCGGATGAAGGGTTCGCACACGCTCGACATCGGGATCGCCGACTGGACGCGCGTTTCGACGCCGATCTGCTCGAGCGCGTTCTGCACCGCCAGCGCGTTCATCACCGTCGCGAGCATGCCCATATAGTCGGCGGTGGCGCGCTCGATGCCCTTCGCCGCGGCGGAAATACCGCGAAAGATGTTGCCGCCGCCGACGACCACGCACAGCTCGTGCCCGGCGTCGCGCGCATCCTTGATTTCCCCCGCGACGCGCGCGGTGACCGACGGGTCGATCGCGAGCCCCCCTTCACCCATCAGGACCTCGCCCGACAGTTTCAGGAGGATGCGTTTATAGGCTGGCGCGGTCATCGATTCTCGTGGCGGTAGGAGGCGGCGCGGACCTTAGGCGGCGTATAGAGGGATGCCAAGCCGCTTCCCTCACCCCTTGTGGGAGAGGGAGCGGCGCAGCCGCGGAAGCGCGAGGGGGACATCGCGCGGTGGCAATGTCCC
>JAFEEZ010000374.1 GCA_018240825.1 Pseudomonadota bacterium
ACGAGCCGCCACAAAGACCGCCACGAATGCAGGATGACGACTGCCTCTGGTCCCGGCGCTCGTCCCCCCAGCCGGCGCGGCACATCGCCCGGCAGCGATACGGCGATCGCCCCCGATACGATCCCGCGATCGATCCGCGCCAGCACGCGCCGGCCGATCCAGGCGAACGGCCGCCCAAGCCCGCCCGGCCTTCTATCCTGCACTGGCGCATCCATCGTGCGATCCATGTGCGCCCCCCGGCGGCGCTCAGATGACGTGCGGCTGCTTCTCGACCATCCAGGTCTGACCCTGGCTCAGCAGCTTTTGCAGGTCGGGCTTTTTGCCTTCGCTCGCCGCCTTGTTTTGCGCGACGACCGCGCTGTCGAAAGTCGGCGCGGGATCGTCGTAGATCACGCCGAGCGCCATCGGGAACGCGCCGAACGGCATTTCGACCAGCATGTGCGCGAGCCCGCGGTTGGTCTGGTCGTGCACGGCGACATGCGCTGCCTGCCAGTCGCCGTCGATGACGTCGACGACTTTCAGCACCAGCCGGTCGGTGTCCATCGTCAGGCCCTTGGCGCCGCCGGCGAACAGCAAAGGCTGGCCGTGCTCGACCCACATCTGGTTGCCGGCATTGGCCTTTTCGGTGAACGCCGCGAACACGTCGTCGTTATAGACGATGCAGTTCTGGAATATCTCGACGAACGCCGCGCCCTGATGCGCGTAGGCCGCCTTGAGCACAGCGGGCAGGTTCTTGTGCACGTCGATCCCTCGCGCAACGAACCGCGCGCCGCTGCCCAGCGCAAAGGCACAGGGCGTCGCGGGGCGATCGACCGACCCGAACGGCGTGGACGGGCTGCGCGTCCCGACCCGGCTGGTGGGCGAGTATTGCCCCTTGGTGAGGCCGTAAATCTCGTTGTTGAAAAGCAGCACCTGGCAGTTCAGGTTTCGCCGCAGCAGATGCATCGTGTGGTTGCCGCCGATCGACAGGGCGTCACCGTCGCCGGTGATAATCCATACATCGAGTTCGGGATTGGCCAGCTTGACCCCCGTCGCAACCGCCGGCGCGCGGCCGTGGATGGTGTGGAAGCCGTAGGTCTCCATGTAATAGGGAAAGCGCGAGGAACAGCCGATGCCGCTCACAAACACCGTGTTCTCCGGCCGCGCGCCGATTTCCGGCATCGTCCGCTGCACCGCCTTCAGGATCGCATAGTCGCCACAGCCGGGACACCAGCGCACTTCCTGGTCGGTCTCCCAATCCTTGGGCAGTGACTTGGTCGGCGGCGTCATGTCATTCATGGATCAACTTCCTTGCATTCCACAGCAGGCGCAAAGCGACGCCCCACAGCAACGCGCCGACCGTGGCGCTCATCGTCATCAGCCCCGTGCGCATCCCGCCCAGATCGTCGGCAACGAGTTCGTGGCGCACCACCCACGGAATCGCATAGGCAACCAGCACCAGCCCGACAAACGCGCCCAGCGCTCCGGGGATCGTCGCACCCGCCGGCATCGCCTTGCCGAACGTCAGCATCGCCAGCACGAACCCCGTGACGATGCCGATCGCGATCATCAGCCCGTCACGCCCCGGGAACACGAAATAGGCGAGCAGGCACAGCACGATCAGCCCCCCGACATTCAACAGCGTCTCGGTCGGACCGCCCGGGTTCACGGGTTGATCGCCTCCGCACTCGGCAGTTGCGTGTCGTCGGCCGGAACTTCGCCGCCCGAGCCGCCGCGCAGCATCGCATCGATCGCCGCCTCGATCTCGGCGATCCGGAACGGCTGGCCCGACACCTTGTTGAGCGGCCGTGCGTCGACCAGGAACTGGTCGCGCAGCACCGTCTTGAGCTGACCGGTATTCATCTCTGGCACCAGCACCTTGTCGTAACTCCTGAGCAATGCGCCGAGATTTTTCGGCAGCGGCCAGATATGGCGGATATGGATATGCGCGACATCCAGACCCTTTCGACGGGCGCGGTGCACCGCCTGGTGGATCGGCCCGAAGGTCGATCCCCAACCGACCACCGCCAGCGCACCGCCTTCCTCGCCGATCTCGACCCTCTGGTCGGGCACCTTGATTCCGGCGACCTTGTCGCGCCGGATGTCGGTCATCGCCTGGTGGTTGGCGGGCGAATAGTCGATATTGCCCGTGCCTTGCGCTTTCTCGATCCCGCCGATGCGGTGAAGCAGACCGGGCGTGCCTGGCTTGACCCACGGCCGGGCGAGCTTGTCGTCGCGAGCATAGGGCTTGAACCCGCTCTCGGGCGCGTCGGTCAGGAATTCGACCGGGAACGGCGCATAGTCGCTGACCGCCGGTACCTTCCATGGCTCGGCGGCGTTCGCAATATAGCCGTCGGTCAGCAGCATTACCGGCGTCATATATTCGGTCGCGATGCGGCACGCCTCGATCGCCACCTCGAATGCATCGGCGGGTGACCGCGCAGCGATGACCGGCATCGGCGCGTCGCCATTTCTGCCGTAAACTGCTTGATATAAGTCACTTTGTTCAGTCTTGGTGGGAAGACCGGTGGACGGCCCACCGCGCTGCGAATTCACGACCACCAGCGGCAATTCGGTCATGATCGCGAGGCCGATCGCCTCACCCTTCAGCGCGATGCCCGGGCCCGACGACGAGGTGACCCCGAGCTGCCCGGCATAGGAAGCGCCGATCGCCGACGCGACCGCGGCGATCTCGTCCTCCGCCTGGAAGGTGGTGACGCCGAACTCCTTGAGCCGCGACAGATGATGCAGGATCGCCGAGGCTGGCGTGATCGGATAGCCGCCGAAGAACATCGGCAGGTTCGCGAGCTGTGCCCCCGCGACCAGCCCCATCGATACGGCCTCGGCGCCCGTCACGGTGCGATACAAGCCCGGCTCGGCGGGTGCCGCCGGAACGCTGTGCTGCTTGAGGGGACCCGAAATCTCGGCGGTCTCGCCATAAGCGTGCCCGGCGTTGATCGCCGCGATATTGGCCTCGGCGAGCGTCGGATTCTTCGCGAATTTCGCCTTTAGCCAGTCGATCAGCGGCTGGCGGTCGCGGTCGAACATCCAGAGCGCGAGCCCCAGCGTCCACATATTCTTGCAGCGCAGCGCTTCCTTGTTGCCCAGCCCGAACGGCTTCACCGCGTCGAGCGTCAGCTGCGAGATGTTGAACGACAGGAGCTGCCACTTGGCGAGCGAACCGTCGGTCAGCGGCGACACCTCGTAACCCGCCTTGGCAAGGTTGCGCGCGCCGAACTCGCCTTCGTCGGCGATGATCA
>JAFEEZ010000375.1 GCA_018240825.1 Pseudomonadota bacterium
CGCAAGGATCATATCGAGACCCGCTCGCCCCGCCTTGCCGCCATCATCGACCGTGTCCGCGGCAATATGATCAGCGATGAGGAAGCCGTCGGGACGATTGGTGCCGATCGTTCCCGTCGGCCCCCGCCGCGCCCAACCGACCGCGTAGAGGCCGCGACCGATCCGCCCCTCGACGTTGGCGAACCGGCCGAGCTTGGCGTCGTACGGCACGCCCTCGATCGGCGGAGTGCGATAGCCGATGCAGCTGACCACCAGCGCCGCCGGCACCGCATAGGTCTCGCCGGTGCCGTGCGCGCCGCCGCCCGGGCCGAGCGCGGTGCGTTCGACGATGACCCGTTCGACCCTGCCGTCACCTTCAATCGCGACCGGCATGGCATAAAAATCGAAGTCGATCGTGATCGGCTTGGCGGCGATATCGACCGTCGCGAAATTGCGCAGGTGCGTGACGGATTTACGCAGCCCCGGCTCGAGCGGCGCGTCTTCGGTTTCCGGCGGCAGGTCGGCAGGATCGACGTTGGGCGCGGCGCGCGCGAGATGGCCGAGTTCGCCCAGTTCCTTGGGCGTCATGGCGATCTGATGCGGCCCGCGCCGCGCCAGGATCGTGATGGTCTGGTGCGCCGCTTCGCCGAGGGCGCGGAGCGCATGGCTGACAATGTCCGACCCCGCGAATTCATCGCCGGTCTTGGCGAGGATGCGCGCCACGTCGAGCGCGACATTGCCGGCGCCGACCACGACCGCGCCGGGGCCGCTGAGCACCGGGGCGAGATCGGCGAAGTCGGGATGGCCGTTGTACCAGCCGACGAACGCCGCCGAACCGACTACGCCGGGCAGGTCGTCGCCCGGGATGCCCAATTGCCGGTCGGCGGGCGCACCGGTCGCCATCACCACGGCGTCGTAGAGTTCGAGCAATTCCGGGATCGACACGTCCTTGCCGACCGTGACGTTGCCGACGAAGCGGACGTTGTCCGACAGCGCGGTTGCTTCGTAGCGGCGGCTGACGCCCTTGATGGATTGGTGATCCGGCGCGACCCCGGTGCGGATCAGTCCATAAGGGACGGGCAGGCGATCGACGATGTCGACGCGGACGGCGTCACCGAACTGCTTCTGGCACGCTTCGGCAGTGTAATAACCCGCCGGCCCCGAACCGATGATTGCGACGTGGCGCATGGTCTCTCCCGTGTGTCTGGAGAGAAACTAGCGCCACGCCGCATCGTGGCAAGCGGATCGCTTGCCACCCCCCTTTAATTGTCGAGCTGCGCGCCGAGCTGACGAACGAGCTTCTTGTAGGCGTCGAGATAGGCGAGCACGATCACCTGACCGATCTGCGTGTTCTGGTAACCGCCGCCGCCGGCCGCCGCGAAGCCGCCCCACCAGCCGGCGCCTGTCGCGGCGCCGAACCCGACATCGGTCTTGCGGTAATAACCCTCGACCACCGACTCCTCGGTCGTCCGCGCGTCGACCACCGACAAGGTCACGTTGGCCTCGCCCTTCTTGATGTTGATGCCGCCCGCGAGCGCGCCGACCGACCCGATCAGGCCGCCGCGTCGTCCGAGGATGCCGCCAAGCGCGCCGCCAATGCTGTTGCCGCCCGAATTGTTGTTCGACGAGACGATATTGGGTTCGAGGAAGTAATCCGAGGCGCGGACCTGACCCTTGCCCATGTTCGAGCCCTTGCGCAGTTCGCCGTTATCGGCCATCGCGCGCTCCATCGCACGGCTCGCCATCGAGCGTCCGCGATTGACGAGCGTGAAGCAACCCGATTCCTGGACGAACACCTTCAGGATCGCTTCCGGGCTGCCCAGCTGATAGTCGACCCACCATTGCTTGTCCGGTTCGACGATCGAGATCGTGCCCAGCGGACGCGCGCAATGCGGCATCGTCGCCGTCCCGGCTTCCTGCGCCTTGCGTCCCGACGACTTGTCGCCAGCCATCGCCGGCGCCGCCGCAATGACCGCCGCCGCGGCGACCACCATGAACTTACGCATCGAACCCTCCCTTTTTGAAATCGCACGAGTTTCTATCAGCTGCGGCGGTGCCAAAATAGGCGATTTTCGCCATCGACAAATCATTCGACCCAAGGCGGCAAGGATTGCTATCGCGGGGTCATGCCGTCGTTCGACATCGTCCGCGAATTCCTGAACGAGATGTCGCCGATCGAAGGCGTCGCGGCATTGCTCGTCCTCATCAACGTCTGGCTTGTCGCGCGCCGCAGCATCTGGAATTACGCGTTCGGGATCGCCGGCGTGGCGATCTACGGCGTCGTTTTCTTTCGCGCCAAATTGTACAGCGATATGCTGCTCCAGATCTTTTTTCTGGCGCTGAATCTTTACGGACTCTGGCACTGGCGCCGCTCGCAAGCGATGTCGGGCGAGGTCGTCGTAGAGCGACTAAGCAACCCCGCGCGCCTTCGCGGCCTGGTCGGGATTGGCGTTGCGGTCGCGCTATGGGGCTGGCTTATGCACCGTTTCACCGACGCTTCTCTGCCATGGTGGGACGCGAGCGTGGCGATGACCAGCGTTGCCGCACAGCTGTTGATGGCGCGGCGATATCTCGAAAACTGGTGGCTCTGGATTCTCGCCAACCTTCTTTCCATCGGGCTCTATGCCGCAAAAAGCCTTTGGATCACCACGGGTTTGTACGTGTTTCTGCTCGGCCTGGCGATTTGGGGACTGGCGCGCTGGCGAGCCGCCCGGCATTAACCTGCATCATGAAACTCCGCTCGATCTGCCTCCACGGTCCGGAAAGCACCGGAAAATCCACGATGGCGCCCGAATTGGCGCGGCATTTCGGGTCGGCTTGCGTCGTCGAATATGGCCGCACCTATACCGAAGCGTTCGGAACCGGCTGGACGATGGCCGATCTCGTCGCGATCGCGCAGGCGCACGACGTGCAGGCGCGCTCGGCGATCGCCAGCGGGCGCACGCCCGTCATCCTCGACACCGATCCGCTGATGACAGAGGTGTGGGCGGAGATGCTGTACGGCAAGCACGACCCCTGGTTCGACGCCTGGGACGGATGCGCCGACCTGTACCTGTTGTTCGACATCGACCTGCCATGGGTCGAGGACGGCACGCGGATGTTCGGCACACCCGAAAAGCGCCAGCGCTTTTTCGACCTGTCGAAGCAAGTGCTCGAACGCCGCGGTGTCCGCTGGGCGATGATTTCGGGGCAGGGGGAGGGTCGGTATCTCAATGCCCTGAAAGCGATCCTCGGAACCGAGAAGGCCATGGACGACGCCTGACCCCGCGCAGCCTTTTGCGTTTGGCGCGCGCCCTGCTATCCGCGCGCGCACAATGACCACCCCGCTCGACAAAATCCGCAACTTTTCGATCATCGCGCATATCGACCACGGCAAGTCGACGCTCGCCGACCGGCTGATCCAGCGCACCGGCGGCCTGTCCGACCGCGAGATGTCCGCGCAGGTGCTCGACAATATGGATATCGAAAAGGAGCGCGGGATCACGATCAAGGCGCAGACCGTGCGCCTCGAATGGAAGGGCCATGAGCTCAACCTGATGGACACGCCGGGGCATGTCGACTTCGCGTATGAGGTGAGTCGGAGTCTCGCGGCGTGTGAGGGCGCGTTGCTCGTGGTCGACGCGGCGCAGGGGGTCGAAGCGCAGACGCTCGCCAACGTCTATCAGTCGATCGAGCACGATCATGAGATCGTGCCTGTCATCAACAAGATCGACCTGCCCGCCGCGGAGCCAGAGAAGGTGCGGCACGAGATAGAGGAAGTGATCGGTCTCGACGCCTCGAACGCGATTCTCGCCAGCGCAAAGTCGGGAATCGGCATCGACGAGATTCTCGATGCGGTGATCGAGCGCATCCCCGCGCCGAAGGGCGATGCGAGCGCACCGCTCAAGGCGATGCTGGTCGACAGCTGGTACGACCCGTATCTGGGCGTCGTCATTCTGGTCCGCGTGATCGACGGCGTGCTGCGCAAAGGGCAGCAGGTCACTTTCATGCAGGCGGGGACGCAGCATCTGGTCGACCGCGTCGGCTGTTTCCGCCCAAAGATCGAGCAATTGACGGAGCTGGCTCCGGGTGAGATCGGCTTCATCACCGCACAGATCAAGGATGTGGCGCAGGCGCGGGTCGGCGACACGCTGACCGACGCGAAGCGCCCCGCTGCCGAAGCGCTGCCGGGGTTCAAGGAAGTCCAGCCGGTCGTGTTCTGCGGGTTGTTCCCGGTCGACGCCAATGACTTCGAGAAGCTTCGTGAGAGCATCTCCAAGCTGCGGCTCAACGACGCCAGCTTCTCGTTCGAAATGGAGACCTCGGCCGCGCTCGGCTTCGGCTTCCGCTGCGGGTTCCTCGGGCTGCTCCACCTCGAGATCATCCAGGAACGGTTGACGCGCGAATATGATCTCGACCTGATCACCACCGCGCCAAGCGTGGTTTACCAGATCGAGCTGACACATGGCGGCGGACACATTGAGTTGCACAACCCCGCCGACATGCCCGAACCCAACAAGATCGAAAGCATCGCCGAGCCTTGGATCGAGGCGACGATCTATACGCCCGACGAATATCTCGGCAGCATCCTGAAACTGTGCCAGGACCGGCGCGGCATCCAGAAGAACCTGACCTATGTCAGCGGCCGCGCGCAGGTGACCTACGAGTTGCCGCTCAACGAAGTGGTGTTCGATTTCTACGACCGGCTGAAATCGCTGTCGAAGGGTTATGCGAGCTTCGACTATCACCAGATCGGCTATCGCGAGGGCGACCTCGTCAAGATGGGTATCCTCGTCAACGAAGAGCCGGTCGATGCGCTGAGCATGATCGTCCACCGCGCCACCGCCGAAGTGCGCGGTCGCGGCATGGTCGAGCGGCTGAAGGAATTGATCCCGCGCCACTTGTTCAAGATTCCGATCCAGGCCGCGATCGGCGGCAAAGTGATCGCGCGCGAGACGATCAGCGCGATGCGCAAGGACGTGACTGCCAAATGTTACGGCGGCGACGCAACACGCAAGCGCAAGCTGCTGGAAAAACAGAAAAAGGGTAAGGCGAAGATGCGCGAATATGGCAGTGTGCAGATTCCTCAGGAAGCGTTCATCGCCGCACTGCGCATGGGGGACGAAGGATAACCCCGCGCGAGCTGATCGACGTCGCGCGCATTCCCGGCGCCAACGACGAGTTGCGGCTGTTCCGGCGGGGCGGCGATTTCATGATCGTGCTCGACCGCAACGAGTTGATGAACAGCCGGATGAGCGGGTCGGAGGAAGCGCTGGCGACGATGACGGCCGAGCGGCTGACGGGGCGGACTGCGCAGCATTGGCTGATCGGCGGGTACGGCATGGGCTTCACGTTGCGCGCGGCGCTGGCGGTCGTTGGCGACAAAGCGCGCGTTACGGTTGCCGAGCTGGTGCCGGAGATCATCGACTGGGCGCGCGGGCCAATGGCCGCGCTGACCGCGGGATGCCTCGACGATCCGCGGGTCGGCGTCGTTCGCGACGACGTGGCGGCGTTGATCGGTGAAGCACGGGGCGATTATGACGCGATCCTGCTCGACGTCGATAACGGCCCCGACGGTCTGACGCGCGCGAGCAACGGCCGGCTCTATTCGGCGCGCGGGCTCGACGCGGCGCGCGCTGCGTTGCGGCCGGGAGGCGTGCTGGCGATCTGGTCCGCCGCGCCCGATCCGCGTTTCTCTCGCCGACTGAGGGACGCGGGATTCGCGGTCGATGAAGTCGTGGTTCGCGCGCGCAGCAACGGCAAGGGGCCACGACATGTCATCTGGTTTGCGGCCCGCGTTTAGACCGCGAAGGGAAAAGCGCGCTCGATCGTTGACGCCGGGGACGACGGAACGGGACAGGATTGCTTGCGTTTCTTGCCGGTCCGTTCGGACGACCCTGCGTAACAGTATCGAGAGGTCAGCCATGAACAGAATTGTCGCCGCCAGCTTGGCCACCGGCGCCGCGATCGCCGCTCTTGCCGCCATTCCGGCTGAGGCTCGCCAAGGTTGCGGCCATGGATTTCACCGCGGCTATTACGGGCGTTGCGTGCCCAATCGCGGCGATGCGGTCGTCGTGCGCGAACCCGGGGTGCGCCTTGTTATCGGAAACTATTATCACGGCCGCGGCTATTGGGACGGCCGGCGTTATTGGTGGCACCGCTACCGTTACAATAACGGCTGGCGCTATCGCTAGCGCCGACCGGACGCGGCGGGCTTGACGGAAGCGCGCCGCGTCGTCGCATTTGATCCGATCGCGCTTGAAGCATGAGGCGCGCGGTGCCACGACGCTACGCGATGTCGTCGTCCGGCGCCCCCGTTTTCTACGATCCGTCCGGTCGCCGGCGCCGCCGCTTCGCGTTGGGGGTGGCGGCATTTGGCGCGCTGATCCTGCTCGCCGTCATCCTGTTCGCGGTGTCGATCGGCGTGGTGCCGGCGCAGCCGCTGCTGCCGTTCAGCGCCGAGCGGCCGGGTCACAAGCTCGAACCTCCGCGCGATACGGTGCTCAAACGGACGAGGCGGACGATCGACTGGTATGCGCGGCGGCTCACCGGCGAAACACGGGCACGGACCGCCAAGGAGGCGGGCAACGTACCGCTGGCGATCGCGTTTCACGTGCCGTGGGACGCGCAATCGGCGGAATCGCTGCGGCGTCATATCGACGATCTCGATTGGGTGATTCCGGGTTGGGTGTCGGTCACGGGACCGAACCATCGCATCACGACCGACCCCGACACAGCCGGCCGGGCCGTCATCAACGCCGCCGCGCGGCGACCGCTGATCCTGCCAATGGTCGCCAATATCCAGAACGGAATATGGGATCCGGCCGGCATGGCGGCGCTGTTGCACGATCCGGCGTTGCGCACGCGGTTGCTCGACCGGCTCGAGCCGTGGTTGGCCGCCAACCACGCCGCGGGCGCATTTTTCGACTTCGAGCAATTGCCGCCTTCGGCGCAATCCGATTACCTCGCGTTCATCACCGAAG